>SBGC01000021.1 GCA_006226985.1 Bacillota bacterium
GGTCCAACAAAACCTAAAATCTCTCCCTGTTTGACTGTCATGGTGACAGATTCAACACCTCTAGTTTGTCCGTAATATTTTTTCGCTTGAATAACATCTATCATATGTAATCCTCCTACATAAAATCATATGGTGACATAGTATCTTCTTCGTCGATATCACTTTCTATTTTACCACTTAAACGCATAGCGAGTGTTGTTTGTCTTTTTTCTGATAAATGGTTAGCTGCATAAATTAATAAATTCATATCACCTAACATGAGTAAATATTTTTTAGCGCGTGTAATGGCTGTATAGATTAATTCTTTTTTAAGCATGTGCATATAGTTTCTTATCATCGGTAAAATGACTATTTTATATTCACTACCTTGTGATTTATGAATACTTATGGCATATGCAAGATTGAGTTCATCTAAATCACTTTTCTCATACATGACTTCATTATCATCATACGATACGATCATGAATTTTTCATCTTTCGCATTCATTTTAATCGATTTAACAATCCCAATATCACCATTCATAATCATTCTTTCTGGATCATTGACAAGTTGTATAACCTTATCACCTGGATAATATGTTTTATCACCGTATGTGATGGAAATCGTTTGACCTGGGTTGAATGTTTCTTGAAGTATTTGGTTTAAGCGATCAATTCCTAACTCCCCTTTATACATTGGAGCTAAGACTTGGATGTCATCGATCATGGAATAACCTTCATTAAGTGCTCCTTGAACTTGTTTTATCATAACATCTTTAATACGTTCAATAGGTGCTTTATATAAATAGACATCCCCATCAGAAATTAGATCGTCATGAGAAAGATTTTGTTCATTGACGCTTTTTGCTAAGGATACTATTTTAGAGTCTTGTGCTTGGCGGTGAATTTCTTTTAAACGAATGACTGGAATCACTTCAGCATCAATTAGATCCGATAAGACTTGTCCTGGTCCAACAGAAGGTAATTGATCAACATCGCCAACAATAACAACTTGAGCTAAAGGCTTGATAGCTGATAAAAGCTTTTTAGCTAGGAACAAATCAATCATCGATGCTTCATCGACAATAATTAAATCTTGTGGTAGTGGATTTGATTGATCAAATGTGAATTCTCCGTCGTAACTATAACCAAGATGCTTATGAATCGTTTTAGCATCCATATCAAGCAATTCTTTCATACGCTTTGCGGCACGACCTGTCGGAGCCATTAAAGCGATTTTTTCGCTTAAATAAAGGTTTTTATGACCGAGCTTATAATATTGTCGATACACATCAAGCAAACCATCAATAATCGTTGTTTTACCGGTACCTGGTCCACCTGTAATGATGGAGAAAGGTGAAGAAAGTGATGTCAAAATGGCTTGTTTCTGATAATGTGTGTAGGTAATATTTTTTTGCAACTCAACGGCATCCAAAAGAGTCTTCATATAGTCTAGATCAACATCGATGGGATGGTCCATGAGCAGCTTAATCTCTTTAGCTAATTCAATTTCTGTGTAATAAGATAAAGATAAGTAATATCTTTGGTCCTCTAAGATTAATCGCTTTTCGTTGATTAAGTTTTGGATTGCATCATCAATTGATGTTTCAATTCCTAAAACTTGCTCTGTATATGTTTTTAATTGTTCAGATGTTAAATAAATATCACCGTTTTGGTAGGCAATATACTGCATCGCATAAATGACTGCAGCTTTCGTTCGTCTAAGATCATCTTTTGCAATACCTAACTTTGATGCAATCTCATCGGCTTTAATAAATCCAATGCCTTCAATATCATCAATTAAGCGATAAGGATTTTCTTCTAACTTTTCAATCGTCAACATCTGATATTTAGATAGCAATTTCATTGATAATTTTCCTGATAAACCGTAACCATACAGTGCAACTAAAATATGCTCATTTGTTTGGTTCTCAATGAGTTGTTGATAGAATTTTTCAATACGAATAGCAGATAAGCCAATCTCTTTAAGAATTTTTTTATTGTCTAAAATCTTCTTGATGGCGTCTGGACCAAAATGGTAAACAATTTTTTCTGCTGTTTTTTGTCCAATGCCATGGAAAAATGATGATGATAAGTAACTGATTAGTCCGTTTTCGCTTTGTGTCTCACATTTTTTAAATGTCTCCACTTTGAATTGATCACCATATGTTTGATGTTTAATCCATGCACCACTGAATTCATAGACAATATCTTCAGAGACAACAGGAAAATAACCTACAATCGTGACGATTTCATCTTTTTCATTGATGATACGTGCGATTGAATAACTGTTTTCATCATTATGAAACACGTAGTTTTTTACCTTTCCTATTAAAGTCTCCATAAATCCTCCAGTTAATCTTTAGTAAAATTATAGCATGGTTTTATATGAAAAAAAAGGAACAATGTTCCTTTTAACTATAGAGTCTTTTTGTTTTCTCCATATAGACTTCTTGGATAAAACCAGCACCTAAACAAACCTCATCTTGATAAAAAGCACAAACCTGTCCAGGTGTCACTGCTTTAATTCCTTGAGGATATGAAACTTTAATGGTTTGATCATCTACCCATGTGACATTAACATGATGATCGATTTGTCGATATCTAAACTTAGCAGTCATGGGTCCAGAAATCTTGGGTCCTCTCCAAATGACATCTGTAATAAGTGCTTCATCTGAAAAAAGATGTGGATGGTTTTCATCAGGCTCGACAAATAATGTATTCGTTGATAGATCTTTTCCAACAACATACCATGCGTTGTGAGCTTCTTGTGTACCACCAATACCTAAACCTTTTCGTTGTCCTATGGTGTAGTTCATAAGACCTTGATGTTTCTTGATGATTGTTCCATCTAGTCTTTTCATGTCACCAGGTTGAGCAGGTAAGTAATTACTTAAAAAATCATTAAAGTGTCTCTCTCCAATAAAACAAATCCCTGTTGAATCTTTTTTGGTTGCTGTAATGAGATCTTGCTCGAGTGCGATTTTTCTAACTTCTTTTTTGTCTAAATGACCGATTGGAAACATCACATTTTTCAATTGATCTTCCTTAAGTTGTGATAAAAAATACGTTTGATCTTTATTTTGATCGACTGCTCTTAACAATTTTGGATAGGGTCCTGATAGATCAACTTGTGCATAATGTCCCATCGCAATAAAATCAGGTTGATAGGCTTTTGCATAATCAACAAACGCCTTAAATTTGATTTCATTGTTACATAAAACATCCGGATTAGGCGTTCTATTTTTTTTATATTCGTCCAAAAAATACGTAAAAACACGATCCCAATAATCGTTAATAAAATCAACTTTATGTAAGATGATGCCTAACTTATCTGCGACGAGTTTTGCATCTTGATAATCTTTTTCTTGTTCGCATATATCATCATATGCTCTTGGATTTCCATAAATATCTTGGTTGGTTGCTGAATCCCAGTTACGCATAAACACAGCTTCAACATCATATCCTTCTTTCAATAAAAGATATGCTGCAACTGATGAATCCACACCACCGCTTAAACCAATAATTACTTTCTTCTTCATAACATCACTTTCTTTTAACATCACTTGGCATGCGATACTGACCTCTTGGAGATAAGCTCACATTTAGAATTTTAGGTCCTTCAGGTAATGTTTGTCGTTTAAATTGTTGACTGTAAAAGCGCTTAAAAAAGCGATTAACATAAACTTTTGCTTCTGTCTTTTCAAAGTCGAATGCTTCTTCAACTAACCACTCGATTTTTGATTCATCTGCCCCTTGGTCTAAATGATGATACAAAATAAAATCATTGACATCATATCTACCAATAGATTTTTCAGTATCTTGATTTTCAAGAAGTTCTGGAGTGATGGGTGCTTTTAAGATTTTAATGAGTGTATCTTTTAATGCTTTAAATTGATGATGTGCATGATATTCAATAAGTAGTTGAACCCATGTTTTAGGTAATCCACTATTTACTGCATACATACTCATTTGGTCTCCATTATATGTCATCCAGCCTAATGCAATTTCTGATAAATCCCCAGTGCCTAAAACAAATCCACCATATTTATTTGCTAAATCCATGAGGATGAGCGTACGGATTCTTGCTTGTGCATTTTCATATGTCACATCTTTATCTGTATGTGAAATAGATTTTAGATGAAGATCAACAGATTTTCCAATAGGAATTTCTAGTGATGTAACTTCTAAACTTTCCATCAATTTAACAGCAACATTTTTCGTTGTTTTAGATGTTGCATGTGAAGGCATGGTTACAGCAATAATATCTTTTGCTGAATAACCCAATTTAAGCATGGCTTGATGGCTAACAAGTAAAGCTAAGGCTGAATCAAGACCACCGGAAATACCGATGATGATTTTTCTACTTTGCTCAGGTAAAGATTCAATTCTTTTCATCAATCCAAGAACTTGAAGTTGATTGGCAAGCTCAATATTTTCGTCAAGTCGTGGTTCGGGTATAAATGGTTTTTGACAAAGTGGATGCTCAAATATGAAGTCTTGGTCTTCTTCTACTCTGAAATTCACAACTTGATATTGATTTTGAATTTGCATATGCATATCGCGATATGTGCTATCTTGACGTTTTTGATAGTTAATGGCATGAATATCGACATCTGCTGTTAAAATGGTTGAATCATTCATGAATGGTGCGCTTTCAGCAACAAGAGATCCCATGGTTGCTATCAGTTTGTGTCCCGAATAAACAACTTCAGAACTTGACTCAAAATGTCCTGTCGATGTATAGACATAAGCAGCCATTTGTTTTCTTGAGTGATCTAATACCAAATGTTTACGAATGATCGGTTTGCCAACACGTTCAGTTGATGCTGATAAATTGAAGAATAAATTCGCTCCTGCTAAGCTCATATCATCTGATGGACTATATGTTGCCCATAAATCTTGACATATTTCAACACCAAAACGAATACCATGATCAGCATCTTCGAAAAGTAAATAACCAAAAGGAACTTGTTCACCAAAAAGTTTTATAGATTTCATTGTTGTTTTATAGCCTGTGTGGAACCATCTTTTTTCATAAAACTCATGATAGTTAGGTAAGTAGTGCTTAGGAACGATTCCCAGAATTTTCTTTTTTTGGATGATAACAGCACAATTATATAGAATACCATTTAAATCAAGCGGAACACCTAAAATATAAACCCCTTGATAGGATGTCTCTTCAATGATTTCGTGAAGTGCTTTTTTTGCTTCTTCAATAAATGCATCTTGATAAAAAAGATCACTTGCTGTATATCCTGTCATGGTTAATTCAGGAAAAACAATCATGGATGATGTCGTTTTTTCAAGCAAATCTAAAATGGCTGATTTATTGAATTGGATATCTCCTACACTGATTTTAGGTGTAGCAGCTGAGACTTTCAAAAATCCTTTTTTAAACATGTTTACGCTCCATATAAATGATTTTTTTGTATATATTCATAAACTTCATGAGTAAGATCTGTTTTTCTCTCATGAACAGATTTCCGAATCTTTGATGATTCAATATTGACTGAAAAAGGGATAAACGTGAAATGGTGCTCTAAATCTTTAAATAATACTTCAGTATCTTCTTCGGTAAGTCCTGTTTCACGTTTCATAACGATAAATGGATAGGTCTTTAAGAGTTCTTGATAAGAAATCCACGTATGAAAGTCTTTTAAGTTATCCGAACCTATAACAAAGTGAAGATTATGATATGTTTTACTTAATTCTTTAAGACTTCCTAAAGTTCCATTATATGTTTTCTTCGCTTCTAGATCACTAATGATGACACGATCCATTCCATTACATAATAATTTAAGCATATCGAAGCGATGATGAAATTTTTCAAGTTCACGTTTTTTATAATCATTACCAACAGGTAAGACTAAAACGGTTGAATCTTTGAAAGTATCCAACAGTTTTTTTATGATCTCAAGATGTGCACGTGTCGGAGGGTTAAAAGATCCGCCAAAAACGATAACCATTTCATCACCTATTTCATTATATCATATGTATATATGAGTTGATATGGTATTTATGTTGAAACAATGATAACGAATAATGCATTTTTCTTTAAATGAATTATAAATATTGGT
>SBGC01000132.1 GCA_006226985.1 Bacillota bacterium
TGTATCACCTGTAGCAGGTATAATGGATAATTTAGGATTTGCATAGGTTTTCCATGCATGAAAATAATGTTTTGCATACTTTATAACTTCATCTCGATATTTTGATGAAATACGAATCGTTGATAAAGGCCACTTGAGAATCGAAATACTCACTTCATCTTTTTGAATCGTATCGATGATTTTTGCATCTTCAATCGGAAACTTATATTTTCCTGCTTGAAAATGATCATGATTGAGAATCGAACCACCGACAATTGGTAAATCTGCATTTGAACCTATAAAATATTCACTAAATTGATCTACAAAATCAAGTAAATATGTAAATGTTTTATCCTTGATTTGCATGGGTTTATGCTCATCATGCAAGATGATAGCATGCTCATTGTAATATTGGTAAGGCGAATATTGAAAGTGCCATTTTTCATTTCCTAAAGTCATAGGAACAATTCGTAAATTCATTCGTGCATTATAGTAATTATGTTCATTTTCTTTACATATCACACATTTTGGAATAAAATGGTGGCTTTTTGAAGTATCTAAATCTTTAGCTTTGGCAATATCTCTCGGATCTTTTTCTGGTTTAGCAAGATTAATGGTCACACCTAATTTCCCATATCTTGATGGGTATGTCCATGAAACGTTTTCTTTAAGTCTATTCACCTTAATATAGTTAACATCTTGAGATAGCTGATATAAGTAATTGGTAGCTTTCTTTGGCGATTCAAGATAATACGTATGAAATTTAGATTTAACCTCTTCAGGAGTTGGCATGAGAATATCAATAAGTTTCGCTTCAAAAGCATCCATTTCATCAATGGTATCGATAGGATATAGGTTTAATGAATAAGCTTTTTTGAGTAAAACATACATGATTTGTTCAAAACGATAGGTTTCTAAGATGTTACATGAAATTTCTTCTTCACCATAAAGTGAAAAAAGAACTTTTTTTCGTTCCTTCAACAATACTTCATCGATCAATTGATGTTTTTGTGCATACTGAATCAGTGCACATAGATAACTTGATATTTGCATGAATGCCTCTTATTTTTCCACAAATTGATATAAAATATAATGTTTATATAATTCGTTTTTACGTAAAATCGCGCTGTTTAAATAATCATAATGCACTCCACCTGGCTCAAATTGGCATTCTAAAGTAAAACTAGAATGCGTTCCATCATGTTTGAACTGTTCTAATTTTGATGGAGCTGGGTGATTATGAGTATACATAACAACTGCTGGATAATCCGTTTCAACAAAAAGTTTAACGGGTGATGATTCCTCATCAACTTCTATTTTTACTTTCTCATCTTTAAAAATCCATGTATGATCATAACCATTAAAAGGTGTTTCTTTCATTTTCTTGATACGATCACCTAAATGTGTTTGTTGGTTGAAATCAAAAAGTGTACCTTTTACTTCTTTTTTCGCTTGTATAATATTTTTTTCATCGATTTCCAGATAATGATCTGCATGAATGGTTAATAGATGATCTAATATATTTGTTCGTGCAGTTGATAAATTAAAATAGGTATGATTGGTTAAATTACATAAAGTGTCATGATCCGAACGTGCTTCAAAAAGTACTTTAAGTCCCATATTTTTCGTTAGCTTATACGTAATAATTACACGCAATTCTCCTGGAAATTCTTCTTCCATATGCATCGATGTATAGATAAATGAAACACTACCTTCGTCTTCACCTGATGTATAAAGAAGTGTCTTAAAATGTCGATAAGAAAATCCTGTAGGACCTCCGTGTAATTTAACAAGGTCGCCTCTAAAAGGTTTGATCGGATAAAATGAGTGATCGATTTGATAACTTGGTAGGACGAGTCGTCCTGCTGTACGACCAACTGTTTTTCCATAGAAAAAAGGTGACCTAAAGAAAAGGTCAAATTGTTGAGGTGCAACCGTCACGATGTGACCAAAAACACGTAATGAGTAGATACTCGCACCATATGATGTCAGAATGACTTCCATATCATCCGATTTCATCGTAATGAGATCGATTTCACCTAAATTTGTATCAACTTTCTTTTTTTCAACTTTAATCATGTTTGATTTTATTCACTCCATCTGTAAAAGTCACGATGTAAAATGCTGGTTCAATGCCCGTTTTATCTAAATACATCTGATATACTTCATCTTTTACACGATTTACTTGATCATTTAAAACTAAAGCTATGGCACATCCACCAAATCCAGCTCCTGTTACTCTCGCGCCTACAGCACCTGCATTTTTAGCTGCTAATACGAGTGTATCAAGATGAAGACCTGTGACTTCATAATCGTTTTTCAGTGATGCATGAGATTCATCAAGTAGTTTACCAAATAATAAGGCATCTTGCGCTTTCATCGCATCCATTGCATCAAGTGTTCTTTGTTGTTCTGTAATCGTGTGTCGAACTCTTCGATATAAAATAGGATCCTTTAAAAGTTTTTCGATTGCATCCAAATCGTTTGTCTTAAGTTCGCATAAATACGTTATATCATATGATTTTTGAATAATCTTTAAAGCTTGACTACATTCGCTAACTCTTTCATTATACTTCGAATCGGTTGTTTTTCGCTTGTAATTCGTATTCATAATGATTAATGTATAACCATCAAAGGTTGCTTTTGATGGTGTCATTTGAAGGGTTGATGTATCCATGAGGAGTGCATGATCTTTAATTCCATTAGCGATAATCAGTTGGTCCATGATGCCACAATGCATACCCATATAACCATTTTCTACTGATTGAGATAATAAAGCCATGTCTGTTCGTGTCATGTTTAAATCATAGAGTTCATTAGCGATATATGATACTAAAACTTCGAGTGAAGCAGATGATGATAAACCACTAGCTGTTGGTAGATTTCCCTCGACAAATAGATTAAATCCATATGGTAAATGATATCCTCTTTGTTTAAGTTCATATAAAATACCTTTTGCATAGTTTGCCCAGCCATGTTCTTTTTTATATGTTAAGTCATCTAAATCAATTTTAATTAATCCTTCATCAGGATAATTAGCTGAATAAAAATAAAATTGCTGATCACTTCTTTTTCCGACTACACCATATGTACCGATACTGATAGCAGCTGGAAAAACAAGCCCACCATTATAATCGATGTGCTCGCCGATTAAATTGACTCGACCTGGAGAGTAATAAACTTCATAATCGGTTGAATCACTGAATATCTTTTTATAGTCATTTTTTAAATCATCAATATTTCTTGTCATTATATCATCGTTCCTTATCTAGAAATTAGTTTATCATAGATAGCATCATAATGAATATCTATACTCTAAAATAGGTATTTTTATATCAATACGGTTATTTTTCGGTGTGCAACAGCCATTGGAACGTGATCCATTGTATAATCTTGGATCTTTTCCCATGAATCGTGTGGTTTTGATTTTAAAACACAACGATAAATGTGCATATGCCAAACTTGATGTGAAAATACATGCTTAATATCACCTAAATCTTGTAAAGCAATAATAGAAATACCCTCTTCATTTAGCATATCACATACATAGTCAATACTTTCAGCTTCATATTGAGGAAATTCATACATACCCTCTAAAAGTTTTTCATTCCTTTTTCTTAAATAATAAGCACCTTGTTCATCTTGAATAATTAAGGTTATATACGAAATCTCTTTTGGTTTACTTAACTTAGATAAATAAGGTAATTTTTCTGTTAAGTCTTGATGAAATGCAACACAATGTTCTTGAATTGGACAATGATTACAATCAGGATTATAAGGTCTACAGATAATCGCTCCTAATTCCATCAGTGCTTGTGTATAAATATTTGGTGTTGCATGCATAATTATTTCTTGATTCTTTTGATTTAACTTTTTTCGATTCTTTTCTATACGAAAATCATCATCGATACCATAATATCTCGATAGAACACGAATCACGTTCCCATCAAGTGCACTATAAGGCTTATTATATGCAATCGACATGATTGCACCTGCTGTATAAGATCCTATACCAGGTAATGCGATAACTTCATCATAGTTATTTGGAAATACACCATGGTATTTTTCTACAATCACTTGTGCTGCTTCATGCATCAATTTAAATCGTCGATAATACCCAATGCCCTCAACTGTTTTTCGCAAATCATCAAGTGTAGTATTTGCTAGTTCGAAAACTGTTGGATACTTCTTAATAAAACGTTCAAAAAAGGGTAAGACAGTGTCAACTTGTGTTTGTTGTAACATAATCTCGCTAATCCAAATATGATACGGTTGACGTGTTTCCCTAAATGAAAGCTTTCGATGATTTTTTTGGTACCAAAACTCTAACTTTTTAATATCCATTATAAAACAACTTCTCTTTTACCACAATGTTCAATAATATCATCAAAATGAGTAACTGCAGATATGACAATCCCGTGACAAACAACAATAACTTTATGGTAATGTTTATATTTCTCCAAAACAGCATGAACCCGTTTTTTTACATGGTCATAAGATTCAAATCGATATTTTTGATCTTCACTTTGCTTGCCATTGGCATTAAAATAAGCTTCATAAATATCTTTAACATCATTTTCAAACTGAAATGTTGTGTCTGGCATCCATTCATGAAGATCGTTTTCAACAGTTAACTTAATACCCGTTATTCGCGAAATAATTGCTGCTGTTTGTAAAGCTCTTGTATACGGTGATGAAATAATGATATCAGCATCGTGAAGCGATGGATCTTTAGCACGTTCAGCTGCTTGTAGCTCACCTCTTTCAGTGAGTTTTCCAAGCTCAAAACCCATACCAACATAACCACGTTCCTTCACTTCATCATATCTTGGTTCACCATGTCTAATGAGAATAAATTTAGTTTGCATTTTTCTATCCTCCCAAACGTATTATAGCATATTTAATCATAAGCAAAATCCAAAGGATTTCTTTTTGTAAATGATATGATATAAATGATGAAAGGAAGGCTAAAATGAGTAAATTGACAGAAAGACGTTCCATACGAAAGTATGACAAAGATATCAAAATATCAAGAGATGAAATGAATTTAATTCTAGAGGAGGCAACCCGTGCTCCATCTTCGATGAACATGCAACCCTGGCGGTTTGTTGTTGTTGAAAGTCAAGAAGCTAAAGAAAGATTAAGACCTGTTTTATATGGTAATCAGCTTCAACTTGAAACATCATCAGCTATGATTTGTATCTTTACAGATTTAAAAAAATATGAATTTGCAGAAAAGATCTATAACAAAGCTGTTGAAGCAGGTCTCATGCCTGAAGAGGTCAGAGAAAAACAACTTCGAAACATTTCGAATATGATTCATACTGTAAGCCTAGATGCTTTAGAAAAAGGTGGACTTATTGATAGTGGACTCGTCGCAATGAACTTAATGCTTATTGCTAGAGAACACGGGTATGATACATGCTCCATCGGTGGGTTTAGACATGATATGCTAGCAAATGCACTTGGTATCGATCCTCAAAGATATAAACCTGTTTTAATTCTTTCTATCGGAAAAAAAGCTGAAGATGGCTATCCATCAGTTAGACTGGATGTTTCTGATATTACAACTTATTTATAATAAAAAGAGCCGTTGGGCTCTTTCTTTTTTAAATATCGTATTGTGCAAGAATTTGGGCTGGTGTCTTTCGCAGTAACATATAAACAGGAAATAATCCAGCAAGAATATTAATGACATACATGATGGTTAGTCCAAATAAGAATGTTAAAGGTGTAATCTTAAATAAATTCAACTGACCCAACAATCCCTCTTGTAAATAACTTATTGCTAGACTAGCTAACACATAACCAATCAGTGTTGATAATGACGTTAAAACAACAATTTCAACGATAAATGATCTAAATATCTCTTTCTTTCGAACACCTAATGCACGATAAACACTAATTTCATAAATACGTGAAATAAGTGATGAGCGAATAATGAAATAAAAACCAAGCATAGCAAATCCGACGATAAATCCAGCTGTTCCTAGTGAAGAATATAAAACAATATCTCGTTGATTTTTTGCATCATTAAGTGCTTGTTGATATAAATCTGTAACTAA
>SBGC01000160.1 GCA_006226985.1 Bacillota bacterium
GACCATGATCAAATGTCGGTTAAACCTCTTTTATGTTATGTCGGTAAGGATGTAGTCTATCGATCCAAAATGGTTTTATACATCGGTATACTGACGTTCATATATGCATTTCTTGCATTTTATGTTCAACTCATCTTTTGGTTAATCAAAACGCATTTAGCCATCAATTTAAACATCTATGACCTTCTTTATCTTTATATCGATGGCTTAATCACCTTAGTCTTTGTTTTATATTTTATACGTGATAAATATAAAGCAACAGCCATTATTTTTGGTATTTTATACTTAATTCTTCAATTTATTCAAGAAGATTCTTTCATCCTTGTCTTAGCGTATCTTTTTCCTATTAAAAATGTCACTTTTGATGCATATATCCTTGCAATGCCTTATAAAGTATGTTATATTAGTCTAGGATTGATTCTAACCTATAGAAAATTTAAGTCTGAAGAGATTTATCTCACTTAGTTTTCTTGACATTTTCATGTGTTATGGTATAATCAAAAGGTAAGTAAATAGAGTGAAAAGAAGAGGTACCCTCTCGCCTGATGGATGAATTCATGGGCAAACGTGTCACGATCATTAATTTGACGCTACAAGTGGGTACATTACGTACACACTTTTTTCTTTTCAACATTATAGGAAATGGAGGTGGACTGCATTAAACAAATGAAAAACAAATCTACTGAGCTTGTAAACGAATATATTCCAAACGTTG
Source organism: Bacillota bacterium (assembly GCA_006226985.1). Lineage (GTDB taxonomy): Bacteria > Bacillota_I > Bacilli_A > Acholeplasmatales > Acholeplasmataceae > Peloplasma. Next base: position 716 of record SBGC01000160.1, read on the forward strand.
AGCTTTTAGTCATTGATGAGACTGGAGCAAAAGTTGGTGTTATTTCGAAAAGAGAAGCGATGGCGATTGCACAACAAAGAGAATACGATTTAGTCGTCGTATCCCCAGATTCAAGACCGATGGTTGCGAAGCTGATGGATTATTCTAAGTATCGTTATGAACAACAAAGAAAGCTACGTGAAATGAAGAAAAATCAACACGTTGTCGAAATCAAAGAAATTCGTTTAAGCCCAACAATTGATACACATGACTTTGATACGAAGTTAAAGCATGCGCTTAAATTCCTTGAAAAAGGCGATAAAGTGAAGATATCAATTCGTTTCTTTGGTAGAATGATTACCCATAGTGATCACGGAATGATTGTTATAAACAAATTTATTGAAGCGATTGGTTCTAATTGCACGGTTGAATCTAAACCGAAGATGGACGGTCGCAGCATGATTGCAATGATTGCACCAATTAACACAGACAAATAGAAGGAAGGACATAAACATGCCAAAACAAAAGACACATAGTGGTTTAAAAAAGAGAATTAAAGTAACTGGCACTGGCAAACTTATGCGTGGACATGCATACACAGGCCATTTAGCAGCATCAAAAACAACAAAACAAAATAGACAATTAAGAGGCGAAGCACAGGTTGACGCGACTGACAAGAAGCGTATCAAATCATTGATTTCGAACTTAATGTAATACAGGAGGGAAAAGAACATGCCAAGAGTTAAGGGCGGATTTGTCGCTAGACGTCGTCGTAAAAAAATATTAAAGCTTGCTAAGGGTTATTTTGGATCCAAGAGCACGATTTTCAGAACTGCTAACGAACAAGTGATGCGTTCATTAAGATACGCATACCGTGATCGTAAGAAGAAAAAGAGTGAATTCAGAAAATTATGGATTCAAAGAATTAATGCAGCTGCTAAATTAAATGGTACAAAGTATTCAACATTAATCCATGGTTTAGCATTAGCAAATGTTCAAGTGAACAGAAAGATGTTAGCTGATATTGCTGTACATCAACCAGAAGATTTCACAGCATATGTTAAATTAGCTAATGCAGCGCTTAGTGGTAACTTACCTAAAGTAGAAAAAGTTGCTCCTAAGAAAGAAGTTAAAAAAGTTGAAACAGTTACTGAAGCCGTTGATTACTCAAAAATGTTAGTTAAAGAATTAAAAGCTTTAGCTTCTGAAAAGGGTATTGAAGGCGCAGACAAAATGTTAAAGGCTGAACTCGTTGAAGTTTTAAGCAAGTAAAATGCAAAAAGGGTGGAAAATTCCACTCTTTTTTTGTATAATAATTTCATAGGTGAAGACATGAAAAAACGCATCCTTATCGCTTTAATACTATCACTCTTAACCATTTTGTTCTTACCAACAGCATTAGTACTTATGGATTTAAGAGGTCAAGTCATTTCAATCTTAGCGTCAATTGTAGTTTTTGTGATTATTGGCGTTTATGTTTTCGGTGGAGTACCAAAGATGATTGTTTATCTGATTTATGGTGCGATAACTTCACTGTTTCTTTTTGTTTTCGAAGAACCCTATCATTTACCGATAGTTTTTATCGGAACATTATTATTTGTACTACATCCATTATCAGCATTTGAAGATTATCTATCTCAAAAAATGTTACCAGAAGATGTATTACCGATAAGAATTAGTATTCATGGATCGTACTGGCCATTTTATGCATATTTTAAAGAAATGAAGAATTTCTATCATTTACCTCAAGCACGCAAATTATATACAAAGAAAACATATTTACACCTCAGACAGTTTACAACGATAATGCTACTTTCTGCAGGCATATTCTTATACATTCATGGTATTAGTTTTATCGCCAACTCTTTAGATGATTTTTCATGGTATAGATTCTTTATCTTTTATGCAGTCATTATCGTCTTTATCTTAGCATTTTACACCATTAAAAAGGGATTTACATCAACCTTTAGAACACTTGTGATCTCGCTTTTTCCACCGATGATTTACTTAATCTTAGTTTCAACATTCCCAGATGCGATTAAATACTCGTTTGCAGGATCTGTCTTGGTACTAGGTATCGTTATTTCAATAGTTGAACTCACAAAATATTATCAACGAGTTGCTTATGATAGTTATCACTATTACGATGTCGATCAACAGCTAGAAGTGTTTGCAAATGCTTTATTTGAACCACTTGTATATAATGAATCTTTCACAAAATGCGGACATTTCCAAATTAAAGTAAAGCTTGAAACATTTCAAAAACATTTTCACGACATTTTAGTTTATGCTAACTTTTTTAGATTTATCATTACCGCTTATGCATTTGGCAAAGAATGTGTACATGTGTATGCTGATTTTCATGAGAAAAACGAAAAACGTGCAGAAAAATTCAAGGTCTATCTAGAAGCTAAATTTAAAATGGCTGTACCTATGGATTTAATTGATGATCCAAATAAATCACAATATGAAAAAAAATTCTTTCATCGTCCAAACTATATTATTGCACGTGCTCAAAATCTAGCGAATCTTTTAAAAGAACTTGAGATTCGAACAAAGATTATTATTAGTATCATCGCCTATTTTGAACTTGAAGAAGAATTAGAGGATTTTCAATCCGATTTCCCTGCAGTTAGACTTGATGATTTATCGGATGAAGCTTATATTACCGCACGTATCGATGTGCCTTCTGTCAATGTGGATTATATGATTGAATCTAAAATTAGAGAAGTCTTGTTATCTTTAATGGTTCATCACGGTCAATTTGTAAGAATTTCAGTATATTACTAAGTTAGCCCTAAGGGCTAGCTTTTTTTATATCCTATTTCTAAAAGGATTATTTTTCTTGACATTCTTTTTTATTAGTGATAAATTGAAGGTGAACCTAGGAAGCAGCCGTGGAACCCAAATCATTACTATGGGAACTAAAACGATATTGGCGTGAACGCCATTTTATGGAATCCCGATATATCGACAAGATAGCACCCACTTAGAACTATTTCGTTCTCACAGCTTTCTAGGCTTTTTTTATGCCAAAAAACGTGCTATAATAAGGTCAATATGTTCAAAGGGGTATATCATGAAAAAAGAATATGAAATATTAAAGAAAATATCGTTATTGCCAGGTGTTCCTGGTAATGAAAAAAAGGTCAGTCAATTTATTGCAAGTGAAATTAAACCCTATGCTGATGAAGTCATTTATGACAATTTAGGGTCTGTTATCGCAACCAAGAAAAACAATGGTCCGAAAGTGATGATTGCTGGTCATATGGATGAAGTAGGTTTACTTGTCACACAAATTACCAAAGAAGGTTTTGTGAAATTTCAAACACTCGGTGGTTGGTTTTCACAAGTCATGCTTGCTCAAGTTTGGGAAATTCACACCAAAAAAGGTGTTGTTCATGGTGTAACAGGTGTTAAACCACCACATATCATTCCACAAGATAAAAGAAATGTAGCCATTGGTATTGATACAATGTATTTAGATATCGGTGTTTCTTCAAAAGAGGAAGCTGAAAAACTTGGTGTTGAACCAGGGAATATGGTTGTTCCACACAGTGAATTTATCGTCTTAGGCAATGAAAAATATTTACTTTCTAAAGCATGGGATAATAGAATCGGTAGTGCTGCAGTGATTGAAATCATGAAACGCTTAAAGGATTACCCTAATGAAGTTTATGCAACATTTACTGTCCAAGAGGAAGTCGGTCTTCGTGGTGCTAAAACAAGTAGTTACGTTGTTGAACCAGAGATTGCGATTGCAGTTGATACTGGATTAGCAAATGATGTTCCTGGTGGTGAATCTGCTGAACAATCGCTTGGTAAAGGTCCTCAAATTCTCTTATATGATGGTGGATTAGTTCCTAATCAAGCATTAAGACAACTTGTCATTGACACTGCAAAAGAAGAAAATATACCTTATCAAGAAGCATTCATTGTAGGTGGTAGAACCGATGCTGGCCATATGCATTTAGCGCATCGTGGAGCGGCTGGACTATCTATTGGTATACCAACAAGATATATGCATTCTCATACATCGATTATTCATTATGATGATTATGAAAATACAGTAAAATTAGTTCTTGCAGTCATTAAGAAACTCGATCGAAAAACAGTTGATCATATTTTATTCGATTAGCACTCAGCTTGAGTGCTTTTTTATTGACTTCATTTTCAAACTTATGTATAATACAGTTGAATAACTGCTCAACTGAAAGGGTGATAACATGAAAAAAGCTTGTGATGTGAATTGTAATTGCACAATCTTTCATAAAGATATCCTAGATCGCGTCGAACATGAACTTCATCATGATCATGAATTTGACGATCTTGTATCGTTATTTAAGCTACTCAATGATAAATCACGCTTAAAGATACTTGAAGCCATTAAAGATGAGCGTTTATGTGTTTGTGATTTAGCACATTTATTAGGCATCTCAAAATCAGCAATCTCCCACCAAATGAAGTCACTTAAGGCTTTTGATCTTGTTGAAAGTCATAAAGAAGGAAAAATGGTTTATTATCATTTAAAGGATCAAAATATCCGCTTTTTAATTGACCATGGTTATAGACACACGAAAGGAAAAGCTTATGATAAGAAAAACGATTAAAGTCTCAAATATTACATGTGCTCAGTGTGCAAAATCGATTGAAACACACTTTGATTCATTAGAACATATTGACGCGAAAGTTTTAGTTACATCGAAAAAAGTTATTTTCAACTATGATGAAGAGATGTATCGTGAAGATCAAATTGCTGATCAACTCAGAGTGATTGGATATTATCCAATTTTAAATAACGAAGAGCAATTAAAAGCAAAAAAAAGAGAAACCATTGACTTAATTATCGCAGCATTCCTCACATTTCCCCTTTTATGGACAATGTTTGTTCATTTGGGTATTAAGATTTATGTCCCTGACATCTTAATGAATGGTTATGTTCAATGGGGAATAGCAACACCAATTTTATTTTATACAGGTAGACATTTCTTTCAAGCAGCCTATCATCAAGTGAAGGGTAGAAACTTGGGCATGGACACACTCGTTGTTATTGGTACATCTGCAGCATATATCTATTCTATCATTCAAACTTTAAATGCGACAGCTCATGGTGCACATACGATGCCTGAGCTATACTTTGAAACAACTGCTGTCATAATTTTCATGGTATTACTTGGTAATTACTTTGAATCACGTGTGAAAGAAAAAACAAGTGATGCTCTTCAGGCACTCATTAGTTTAGGTGCAAAAGAAGCGAGACTTAAAAAGAATGGTAAAGAAACTCTCGTT
>SBGC01000071.1 GCA_006226985.1 Bacillota bacterium
CATTATCACCTCACTATGGCTTAGGAGCGCGATATTACTCCCACTTCACGTCACCTATTCGAAGATACCCAGACTTAATACTACATCGTATGATTCACCGACTTGTTTTAGGTGAAGCAAAGAACTTAAAAAAAGATATCACACATTTTGAAACCATCTTACCAGACGTTGCACAGCATACATCTGATCAAGAAAGAAAAGCCATTCAAATGGAAAGAGATGTTTCAAAACTCAAGAGCTGTGAGTATATGCAAGACAAGATTGGAAACTATTTTAAAGGTCTCATTACCCAAATGATGCCATCAGGAATGTTTGTTAAACTAAGCAATGGCATTGAAGGATTTGTACCATTAAGAGTGTTAGATGATTACTATATGTATGATGAAGCTAACTTAACATTCATCGGTAATCGAGGTAAAAGATATCGTTTAGGCGATCAAGTTAAAGTTGAGCTATTAGATGTTGATTTAGCAGCAAAGAAAATGGATTTTGTTATTATTGACAAGAAACCAAACAAGAAGGTATATAAGCATGAAAATTATAAGCCAAAACAAAAAGGCAAGGCATGATTACTTCATTGAAGATACGTATGAAGCAGGTCTTAAACTTTTAGGCACAGAAATTAAATCGATTCGTCTTGGTAAAGTGAACTTAAATGATTCATTCGTGACATTTAAAGATGGAGAAGCATTTGTCAATAACATGCATATTTCAAAGTATGAACAAGGCAATCGTTTTAACCATGATGAAACAAGAGCGAGAAAATTATTACTCCACAAAAAAGAAATTCTTAAATTGTTTTCTAAAACACGTGAACAAGGATATACGATTATTCCTCTTAAAATCTATCTTTTACAAGGCTTATGTAAAATTGAAATAGGTCTAGCAAAGGGTAAAAAAGATTATGATAAGAGGGAATCATTAAAAGAAAAAGATCAACAAATGAGACTTAAAAAAATACTTAAAAACAGGTAGAATATGGAATATAAAGTTGGTATTGCCTTAGGCGGAGGGGGAGCAAGAGGATCCTATCAAATTGGTATTCTTAAAGCTCTTCGTGAAGCTGGCATCCTCAATCAAGTTCATCATATGTCAGGAACATCGATTGGTGCGATCAACACCCTTTTAGTCATGGCTGATCTTTCCTATGAGCGAATGATTGAAATATGGTTAAAAATTACCAATGAAGATATTTATGGCCAAGGTTTAGATCGTTTCAAAATCGATCGTCTAGGTCTTTTTAGTTTAAAAGATTTATATGATAAATTATGCCAAGAAATATCTATTGATGAAATACGAAAATCAAAAATTGAAGGCTACGTCACAGCTGCTAAAATTCAAAAACAATCGCTTGTTGATCAAGTGATGCTACATCGTATGAAAAACGAAGTATTTCATTTAAATAATTTTGAAGATCCCCATAAAGCTGTTTTAGCAAGTGCCTCAATCCCTGTATTATTTGGATCGACAGAAGTCAATGATGAAACATATGTTGATGGGGGAACACTTGATGGATGTCCTCTAGAACCGTTAGTTAATATGGGGTGTGATATTATCTTAGCTGTGCCTATTGATGGAAGATTTAAACCAAAAAAACAAGAACATTTTGATATACTTCTTGTAGATTTTACAACACATCATTTGTTTCACACGATTCCCTATGACATTTTCAATTTTAAACCTAAGTATGTTTTAGAAAAAGCTGAGTATGGATATCAAATGGGGAAAATCATGATTGAAAAATTAAAAAACTTAGGTATTCTAGATGAACACAACACGTGGCATAAGAAAGATGGTCACGAACGGATAGAAATAAGTAAAAAAGAAGAAAAAGAACGGATGAAAGAGGTTAAATCATGGACTTAAACATTGTTAGAGGTTTACAAAGCTTAAGAAATCCTTTATTTGATTGGCTGTTTTATCTCATCACTCAAATTGGTGATCAATATGTGTTTATTTTTATTGCAGTCATTATTTATTGGACAATCAATAAAAAATTTGCACATAAATTCGTTTTCACCTTTATGATTTCTGCGATTGTTAATACCGGTCTTAAAGAAATCTTTAAACGTCCTAGACCCTATATAGCAAGCCCAGATGTAGAGACGTTACCTTCATGGGAAACACATGGTTATTCATTTCCTTCGGGGCATTCACAAGCAGCTGGGGTTTTAGGTTATACAGCTTATCACGCATCAAAAAAACTACATAAACCTTGGATATGGTATATCGGTATTTTTATACTCATCTTTGTTCCACTATCACGGATTTATTTAGGTCAGCATTATTTATCAGATGTCATCGTAGGTGCAGCTTTAGCTTTCTTTTTATCACCTTTAATCTTTAAACTCGTTGATAAAATGGGGGACCAAGAAGATATCTATACACTCATGCTCGTTCCATTTTTCTTACTCGCGCTCTTCTTTGTACAAAATGAAACGATGTTTGTTGCTGCTGGGGGATTTTCTGGTTTCGCACTTGGTTATTATTTAGAAAAGAAACACTTGAAATATGATGTGACTGCTAAACCACTCATTCAAGTTGTAAAAGTGGTTTTAGGTATTGCAGTTGTCTTTTTGATTCGCTTAGGACTTAAAGTCATCTTGCCATATAGTGATCAAGCGGATACTGATCCAGTTTTATGGGATTTTATCTTTGATTTTATACGTTATTTTGCTATCGGATTATGGGCTGCATATGGCGCACCATGGGTGTTTAAACATGTCATTAAAAATCGTTAAAAAGAATTTTGAAGATTTAACTAACCAGGAAGTCTATGATCTTCTCGATATTCGTCTAGACGTTTTTGTCACTGAACAAAACATCATTTATACAGATACAGATTATAAGGATCAACATGCTATTCATTACATGCTTTACGATAATGAAAAAGTTGTTTCCTATCTTCGTCTCATATTGCCAGGTTATAAATACCTTGAATATGCCATAGGTAGAGTTGCTACACGAAAAGAAGATCGGAATAAGGGATATGCAACGAAACTCTTATTAGAAGCTAAAAACGATGTCAAAGGTTATCCTATACGTATCTCTGCACAAGCCTATTTGGAGTCTTATTATCAAAAACTAGGGTTTGAATCAATAGGTAAACCTTATCTTGAAGAAGGCATTTTACATGTTGAAATGTTAGCTAAAAACGAATAAAAGAGTGTCTTCATGACTTCTTTAAGTAAATGCTTTACTTTTAGGCATTTGTTTGCTAAAATATAGACGCAATGAACAAAACGAGTAATAAGCATCACGCTTAAAGAGACTTCGTGGTTGGTGAAAACGAAGAGGTGAACTTATGAATGCTATTTTGGGAGCAAAAGGTATGTCGGCCTTAACGACTTTTGAGGGCTAGAATTATTCTAGAACTAAGGTGGTACCGCGTAACTATTTACGTCCTTAGACATACTAAGGGCGTTTTCATTTTTTTAGGAGGAAATAACATGAAATATATGACTGCAGAACAGATTAGAGAGACATGGTTAAAATTTTTTGAATCAAAGAAACACCGCATTGAAGCGTCCGCTTCACTGGTGCCTCAAAATGATCCAACACTACTTTGGATTAACGCAGGTGTAGCTCCATTAAAGAAGTATTTTGATGGTTCAGAAAAGCCGATTAATCCACGACTAACCAATGTCCAAAAATGTATTCGTACAAATGATATTGACAATGTCGGTAAAACTGCTAGACACCATACATTTTTTGAAATGCTTGGTAATTTTTCGATTGGAAATTATTTCAAAAAAGAAGCGATTGAATTTGGTTTTGAACTACTCACAGATCCAAAGTGGTTTGGTTTTGAACTTAATAAATTATACATGACCTATTATCCAGATGATATTGAGGCGAAAAATGCATGGATTTCACTAGGTGTTGATCCAACACATCTTATTCCAAGAGAAGATAATTTCTGGGAAATTGGTGCAGGTCCATGTGGTCCAGATACAGAAATCTATTATGACCGTGGTGAGTCTTATGATACACGTGGAAAAGAACTCATTGAGGAAGATATCGAAAATGAGCGATATATTGAAATTTGGAACATCGTTTTCTCACAATATAATGCAAAACCAGGATTGAAAAGAGAAGAGTATCCTGAATTACCTAATAAAAACATTGACACAGGTGCAGGTTTAGAACGCTTTGCATGTGTCATTCAACAGACAAAAACAAATTTTGAAACAGACCTTTTTTACCCAATCATTAAACACACTGAAAAACTGACCAACATTACATATACTGGGCAAATGGCATTTAAAGTGATCGCTGATCATATTAAAGCATTGACGTTTGCGATTGGTGATGGCGCAATTTTATCCAATGAAGGCAGAGGATATGTTCTGAGAAGACTTCTTAGAAGAGCAGTAAAATATGGTCGTAAACTTGGTTTAAATGACCCCTTTTTATACATGCTTGTCGATGATGTTGTTGAAACGATGGGTGTATTTTACACGAATCTTTATGAAACAAAAGAGATTGTTAAAAAACTTGTCTTAAAAGAAGAACAAAAATTCTTAGAAACCATCAATGATGGCGAAAAGCATTTACTTGATGCGATTGAAAAAGAAGGAAAGATCATTTCTGGTGAAACAGCATTTAAACTTTATGATACCTATGGCTTCCCCATTGAACTTACAGAAGAAATTGCTATAGAACATCATGTCAAGGTCGACATTCAAGCATTTTATCAAGAATTAGAAAAACAAAAAGAACGTTCACGAAGTGCTCGTACCCAAAAAGGATCGATGAAAGCACAAGAAGAACAATACTTAAACTTCTATGAAGCATCAACATTTATCGGTTATGACACACTCCAATCAGAATCTAAAGTCATAAAAGTCTTTGATGCAGGTATTGTTTTAGATCAAACGCCATTTTATGCGACCTCAGGTGGTCAGGTTGCTGACCAAGGTACGATTAATGGGATGAAAGTCATAGATGTGCAAAAACTTCCTAACGGCCAATTTATCCACACTGTTGAAGGCGAATTTGTTGAAGGAGATGAAGTTTTAGCTATCGTTGATGCTAAAGAACGTTTAAAGACAATTCGTAACCATAGTGCAGCTCATCTTTTCCATCAGGCAATTAAAGATATTTTTGGAAAACACTGTAATCAACAAGGTTCTCAAGTTTCTCCAAAAAGCTGGAGATTTGATTTTAATCACTATGAAACTGAATCTGATCAACAAATCCTTACTGTTGAAAAACTCGTTAAAAAATATATCTTAGAAACACCACTCGATGTTATTATTCGACAAATGCCGATTGCTGAAGCAAGAAAGATTGGTGCGATGGCACTCTTTGGTGAAAAATATGGTGATATTGTTAGAGTTGTTGACATGGGATGGTCTAAAGAGTTATGCGGTGGAACGCACGTCAAAAACACAAAGGAAATTATTGACTTTGCTATCGTATCTTATGAGTCTATAGGCAGTGGAACATATCGTATGGAAGGTATTACAGGAACAGATGTTGTATCTCAAATGAAACTCTTTATGGAGCCATTATATCAAGAAATAGCAGTGCTCATCGATAAAGTCAATCGTATGAATCAAAACATCAATATACCACAAGCACCTAAACTGTTAGGGTCTTATCAAGATATCATCAATTATCGTGTTTATATTTTCGAACTCAAAGAACAAATCAAAGAGATTGAAAAAGAATTAAATCGCATGAAACAACATGATGTGTTAACGAGACTCGATGATTTCATCACTGATCATCAGTCAAAAAATCAAATCATTGTTGTTCATGATATTGATAGTAAGGTGATTAAACAATTAGTTGATGCACTTTATGATAAAATAAAAGCACAAACATTGTTTGTGGTTAATATCCAAGAAGATAAAGCAACATTTATTTGCAAGAGTTCAGATAATCTCGCTCAAACACTTATTAAAAAGGCAACGGAATTAACACAGGGTTCTGGTGGAGGAAAACCGAGTTTAGCTCAAGGTGGAACCCAACATTTAGAACGGATTGATCACATGATTGAAGTGATAAAAAAGGAATTATGAAAACATATATAGGACTCGATTTAGGTAGCAAAACATTAGGTGTTGCTATCTCATCTTCAGGGATTATTGCATCAGCACTTGATACGTATCGCTTTCAAGAAAACAATTATGATGATGCACTAAAAATCGTCTATAACCTCATCAAAGAACATCATGTTTCGACGATTATTTTAGGATTACCTAAACATATGAATAACGATTTAGGCATTCGGGGACAAATTTCTATCGATTTTAAATCCAAAATTGAAGAAACTCATCCGGATGTTGAAGTTGTTTTATGGGATGAGCGATTATCCACTAAAACAGCTATTAAGACAATGATTAAAGGATCAGAATCACGGAAAAATCAAAAGCTAAAGAAAGATGAACTTGCAGCGGTTGTGATTCTACAAAACTATTTAGATTATAAAGGAGCAAAAACATGCTAAAAGAAAACCAAATGATTGTAACAAGTCCTGATGGAACAGAATCTGTTTGTGAAATACTATTTACCCATGAACATCAAGGAAAGAACTATGTTGTTTTTGAATTCGTAGACTCACATGAAATCTCAGCTGCAGCTTTCCAACCAGGTGAGACAGAAGATGAAGGAACATTCTCGGATATTGAAACCGATGCAGAATGGGACATGTTAGATAAAGTTTTACAAGCTTACTATGATGAACTTGATGCAGATGATCAAGGTGAAGAAGACGAAGAAGCTGAAGAGGATGAAGAAGAAGAGTAATGCTTGAACAGTTAAAAACGTATGCAATAGCTCATCATATACCGATCATCAGTGATGAAGGTTTATGTTTCATCAATGAACTCATTATTAAAAATCACATTAAACATGTTTTAGAAATCGGAACAGCTATGGGTTATAGTGCACTCGCTATGGCTCAACAAGGATGTTATGTCGATACAATTGAACGTGACTTAGTCATGATTGATTTAGCAAAAGAAAACTTTAGAGTTTACGATCATGAAAATCATATCACGTTAATTGAAGCAAATGCACTTGACTATGAAGGTCCTTTTAAAACATATGATTTGATATTTATTGATGGAGCTAAAGCACAGTATCAAAAGTTTTTCGAGAAGTATGAACGCTATTTAAATAAACAAGGTATTATTGTTTGTGACAATTTGAACTTTCATCATCTCGACATAAAAAAAGTCAACAGAAACACAAGACAACTACTTAATAAATTAAGTCTTTTTAAGAGTTATTTAGAGAATCATCCTACATATATCACTCATTTCTATGATACTGGAGATGGTATGAGTGTTTCAAAAAGGATATAACATGAAATTATTAACGACCATTTATGATTTAAATCAAATGAAAAATCTATCTGCTTATGTAGATGGTTTTTTAATTGGAAATGACTCATTTGGTACAAGGCTTACACAGAGTTTTTCTATCCCCAACTTAAAAATTGGTATAAAGAATGCACGGTTTTTAAAAAAAGAAGTTTATTTAGTTTGCAATCAAATGTTTACAGATGATCAACTAGAACTTCTCAAAACATTTTTAATTAACATCAACCTGGAAACCGTTCATGGTGTAATCGTTAGTGATCTTGGTGCCATTCAAGTTATCAAAAATCTAGGTTATGCATCAAAAGCTATCTATAATCCAGAAACATTATTAACAAATACATATGACATCAATTTTTTAACAGATGAAAACATTATGGGTGCTTATGTCGCTAAAGAAATTACCTTAGAAGACATAATGTTACTCGGTGAAAACAAAAAACTTAAACTTTTCATGGTTGGACATGGTCATTTAAATATGTTTTATAGTAAACGTCAACTTATCGATAACTTCATGCACTTTAATGAAGAAGATAACATTTATCATAATGAGCAAAACTTAAAAATTATTGAAGAAAACAGAGCAGAAGAACCATACCCCATTTTAGAAGATCAAGCAGGTACACATGTCTTTAGAAGTCATGTATTTGCAAGTATCGATCATCTTGATGAACTTCAAACATATGTTGACTATTTAGTCATTGATTCTATTTTTAAAGATGATATGTATGCCATGACGATTGCTGCAATGTATCATGATCACATTGTAGATAATGAATTAATTGAAGATCTTAAACAAACATATGATGAAATATGGGATGAAGGATTTTTATATAAAAAGACGATTTATAAGAGTAAAGGATAATATGATCGAATTATTAGCTCCAGCTGGAGATCTTGAGAAATTAAAGATTGCACTGATGTATGGTGCTGACGCTGTTTTTATCGGTGGTCAGGATTTTTCACTACGTGCCAGAGCATCTAACTTTACACTTGATGACATCAAGGAAGCAACTCAGTTTGCCCATGAGCGATCAAAAAAAGTTTATGTGACTACCAATATCATTCCACATAACGAAGATATGGAAGGTCTTTTAACATATCTTAAAGCATTAGAAGATGCCAAAGTGGATGCGATCATTTCAGCATCACCATTTATTATCGATACAGCTTTGAAACATACATCACTTGAAGTACATCTCTCAACGCAACAATCAGCTATGAATGCTGAAACCGTTAATTTTTGGCATCGAAGAGGGATTAAAAGGGTTGTTTTAGCAAGGGAACTCGATAAATATCAAATACAAAGACTCATTCCAAAAACAAAAGCTGATATTGAAGTATTTATTCATGGTGGTATGTGTATGTCTTATTCTGGAAGATGTTCACTATCAAATAATATGACCGATCGTGATGCGAATCGTGGAGGATGTGCCCATTCATGTCGATGGAATTATCAACTCGTTCAAGAAAATCAAGTTGTTTCAGAACATACATTTTCAATGTCATCAAAAGACCTAGAAGCGCTTGAACAAATTCCTTTTTTAATCGATAGTGGTGTCAAATCCTTAAAAATAGAAGGACGTATGAAAAGCCTTCATTATATTGCAACAGTGGTTTCTACTTATCGAAAACTTATCGATGATTATGAAAAGTTTAAAAGAATTGATGATTTCAACCCATATATGATTGAACTACAAAAAGCTGAGAATCGTCTCGCTTCACATGGTTATCTCGAGGGTTTACCTGGTGTAGAACAACAACTTTATCAAATGAGAAGTGAAAAACCTACACAATTATTTATTGGACTCATCCAATCATATGATCCATTAAAAAATGAAGCAATTATCGAACAGAGAAACTATTTTGAGTGTGGAGATGAGATCGAAGTCTTTCATCCAAACGGTAAAACAGATTATTTTACATTAACAAAAATGACTGACCTAGAAAATAATGATGTGCCTGTTGCTAGACACCCTAAACAAGTCTTAAAAATTGATATTCCATTTGCCGTAGAACCCTACGCAATGTTGCGTAAAAAATAATGGATAGTTATCAAAAAGGTGATTTATCCATTAAATATCACATTATCCATAAAAAAATGAAAAATACGTATTTTCGTATCAAGGATGATTATGTCCAAATTACGACGAATATGTATACATCGAAAAAACAAATTCTCTTATATCTAGATGAAAAGTTTGAAAAATTTTATTTAGCACTAAAAAAACATTCACAAAAAGAAAGTGACAGCCACATAACTCTTTGGGGAACAACCTATCATTTTATTGTCCATGAAGGTAGATTTTCATATGAAATTCATGATGATACATTAATTGTCTACACAAACAAAAAAGAGATTATTCACATTAAAAAATCAATTTATCAGCATGAGATGCTCAAAAAAATTAAAGAAATACATCCTCAGATTGTGCAAGTGATTCGAAGTAGAGGATTGTATCAACTTCCCATCAAACTCAAATATTTGAAATCGAAATTTGGTTCATATCACCGGAAACATCATGAAATCACCTTAAATACGTTTCTTGCAACATTACCTGATATTTATCTAACCTATGTGATCTATCATGAATATGCACATGCAATTGTATTTAATCATTCAAAAGATTTTTATAATCTTTTAGGTGAATGGATGCCAAATCATCGCAAATATCAAAAAGACCTTAAAAAAATAGCAATAATTTAAAAATTATAGTATAATAATGTAGAAATTTAGAGGAGGTACACCAATGGCTGTAAAACAAATGTTTCAACTGACTCAAGAAGGTGTCGACAATTTAAAAACTGAGCTTGCGTATTTAAAGGATGTAAAGCGTGAAGAAAATCTAGAAGCTTTAAAAGAAGCGAGAGCTCAAGGTGACTTATCAGAAAATGCTGATTACGATGCTGCACGTAACGAACAAGCTCGCATAGAAGCACGAATTGCTGAAATCGAAAACATCATTAAAAATGTCAAAATAATTAAAGCAAATCAAGAAGATATCGTAAATATTGGTAAAACAGTGAATGTTCGTTTTATCGAAACTGGCGACATTAAAGAGTTCTATCTCGTCGGTAGCATTGAAGCAGACCCAAGAGCTCGAAAAATCTCTATCGAATCACCGATTGGAAAAGCGATGCTTAACCACCAAGAAGGCGATCTTGTTGAAGTGAAAACAGAGACAGGACGTATATTTCAAATCGAGATTGTGGACATTAAGTAATGGCACTATATCAAAAATGTATACCGAGTGATTATGTCGCTTCCATTTTTGAAATTGATTACCAAAACCTAAAAAAGCAAGGAATCAAATCCTTGTTTTTTGACTTAGATAATACGGTTATTCCTTATGATGAAACAGAATTATCCAGTCAACATATCGCATTTTTTAACACACTTAAGAAAGATTTTAACGTGTTAATTATCTCTAATAGCGGTTATCCAAGAGTTTCAAATGCACTCAAAAATACAGATTTACCTTATATTTATCATGGAATGAAACCTACAAAAATCGGCTTAAAAAAAGCACTTAAATTAGTAAAATCAAGCCCACAAGAAACCATCCTTATTGGTGATCAGCTCATGACAGATATTTTTGGAGCTTCAAGACTGAAGATGCGCGCTATTTTGGTGAAAGCTGTCAAGCAAAAATCAGATCGTTGGATGACAAAAATCAATCGCAAGATTGAAAAAATGGTATTAAAAAAAATCAAGAAAAAAGAACCCAAACTCTATGAAGAAAGGTTAAAAGCATATGTCGAAGGTAAATAAATGTCTTGGATGTGGCGCACCGCTTCAAACAGAAGATCAAACAAAAGTAGGGTTTGCAATATCTTTAGAACATACCTATTGTCAATCGTGTTATCGCTTGCTTCACTACGGAGAAGGCTCAACACATTTTCACCCTGAAGATCTACCTAAATTAGAGGCAGATTCGGTTATTTTCATGATCTCATCTGTCTTACATCTTGACCTCCTTTTTAGTTATCCTGTGTACAGATATCAACCTGACGCAAAATATGTCTATATTATTAATCAAATTGATTTGTTACCAAAGAGCACTAATTTAGACGTACTCATTGAAAATATTACAAAACAAGCAGAAAAACATATGATACCTTTTGTTGATATCATCTTGATGTCTGCAAAAAATGAACATGATATCGTAAATTTGAAAGCCTATATGCGCCAGTTTAGAGAAAAACATATGTATTTAGTCGGTGTTCAAAATAGTGGAAAGACAACGATTTATAAAGCATTAACAAATACGAAAGAAGCTCTTGCATTTAAAAAAGCAGGATTGACACAAGAAGCTTTAATCGGTACATTTGAGAACAAAGTCATCTATGATTTACCTGGATTATATCAAATGGGATACCTACATCAATTTCTACCCTATGAAACGTATAAAAAGCTTATTCCAGATGAAGAAATTAACCCGAAAATTTATCAATTAAAGGCTAAACAAAGTTTATTTATCGAAGGGTTAATCAGTATTACGTTTTTGAAGGATATTAATGTCACATTATATCTTGATTCAAATATTCATATCCATAAGACCAATGAACAACGTGTACAACCCTTATTACTTGAAAAAGAAAAACATTTCATCATCTTTGTAGCTGATTATATTGAACAATCATTTAAAGTTCCATCAGGAAAACATCAAATTACCTTTGCAGATATGGGGTTTATGCATTTATTAGGACCTATCACTATTAAGATGCGATTACCTAAGGATATGCATGTGAGCATCACGGAGGCACTATTTCAATGATCGAAGACATTAAAAAAGTTGTTGAAGAAAAATTAAGAGAACATCCAAAAAGATATCAACATGTATTAGGTGTTTATGAAACAGCGATTAAACTAGCTTTGATACATCATGCAGATGAGCATAAGGCAGCGATTGCAGCACTTTTTCATGATTATGCAAAATATGATTCCATTGAAGATCAAATTCAACATTTAGAATTAAAAGTCATTAAACACTATGCTGATGCACCTGTGATGTATCATGCGTTTGCTGCAGCTTATGCACTTGAAACGATGTTTCAGATAAGAGACCAAGAAATATTAAATGCAATTAGATACCATGTGTTTGGACGTAAAGACATGGGACTCATTGAAAAAATCATCTTTGTAGCAGATTATTGTGAACCCAGTAGAAACTTTAGTGATGTAACCTATATTTATGATTTAGCAACGAAAGACATGGATCAAGCAGTCCTCTACTGTATGAAGCTGACACTTGATGATGTCATTAAAAAAGATAAAACGCCACATGAAGATCAAGTGGCAGCCTATAATTATTACCTGGAGGTAAATAGTGGAAAAATTAAATAAAATTATCCAAACATTAGAAGATTTAAAGGTCAAAGATTTAGCAGTTTATGATTTTGAAAAGACGTCACCTTTTTATGATTATTTTGTGATAGCAACAACCAATGAAAGACAAGGCAATGCAGCCATTAACTATGTAAAAAAAGCGCTTCTTGCTGATGATATTAAACATGTTGAAGGAAAAGGTGGAAGTTGGGTTTTAATTGATACACACGATGTCATTATTCACTTATTTCGTGAAGAAGACCGCAAGTTCTACGGTTTTGATCAACGCCTATTAGGCATTAAACGGATAAAATAATGTTTGCCAAAGCTTATGACTTACTCATGAGTGATGTTGATTATGAGCAATTGTATACATTCATAAAACCATACTTAAAACAAGATGATACAATCATTGATGCAGGTTGTGGTTCAGGGTATCTTTTACGTGAACTCTTAAAGAACCATCATCAAGTTATAGGTATTGATCTTGATGCAAGCATGCTTGCTATTGCAAGAGAAAAACTCATTCGAGATGATTTAAGTACAGCTCTTTACGAGCATGATTTACGCGAACCTCTCTTTATTAAAGTTGATGCGATATTAATGATGTTTGATGTCATTAACTATTTCAAAGGTTCGAAGAGAATATTAAGAAATCTATATCATGCATTAAATCGTGGTGGTAAACTCATCTTTGATGTTTATAAAGAATCTGTACTCAAAGAGTATGAATACTATCTTGAAGAAGATAGCGAACCTTTTTCATACCGTTGGGAAATTCAAACGAAGAATCATCATATGACACATCATCTTGTCACACCATTTGGAGAAGATAGCGTAAAACAATATGTTTACCCAATGTCCTATTATGAGAATATTTTAAACGATTTAGGATTTACGTATGAAATCCTAAATGGTCCTGATGAACGGAAAAACTATGTGATAGCCTACAAAAAGTAGGTTATTTTTTTTAAAGTAAATATGAAGTATCTTCACTATTATTAAGTGGAGGGTATTCTATGAGACAAGCAATTGTAGTAACAACTATTATCACCATAGCTTTAAGTATTTGGCTATTTCCAAAACAACACGAAACAAGACTGATTCATCAAGGACCAGAAACGATCCATAGTTTTACTGTAAACATCAGTGGTGAAGTTTTATTTCCTGGCGAGTATCAGTTTTATGAAAGTATCACACTTGAACATGTGATAAAATTTGCCGGAGGTTTAAGAGATCACGCAGATTTATCATCGTTTAATATGTCACTAACCATCACAAAAGATAGAAATATCTTTATTCCTAAATTAGGAAATCAAACGACACCAGAAGTAGAAAAACTCAATATTAATACAGCAAGTTTTAATGAGTTAATAAAGATACCTTATATGTCTGAAGCTAGAGCTGCACAACTGATCATTTATCGTGAAAAAGTGGGGTATTTTAATGATTTAGAAGACTTAATTTTTGTAAAGTATATTGGAATTTCAACACTTGAAAAAATTAAACCTTATCTCACAATATAGTGATTTTCATCATGAAGGGATTGGTTTGCTTCTCTTTATTTTAGGTTTTCATTATATATGGATGTGGGCTTTATGTGTGTTATATATCTATCGATTTAAGCGCTACATGAAGCTTATCTTTTTTGGTATTCCTGCAATGATGATTTTTACAAGATACGCTTTTTTTGTCTCTATTGATACCGATGATTATGTAAATCAAACAGTTCATGTAGTCAGGATAGAAAAACATCAGTATCAGTCATCATATACACTTGATGTTGGAAGGTATCATGTCCTCATGAAAAGTCAGCATGATATCTATGAAATCGGTGATATTTTATATATCAAAGGTGAGATATTCCCCTACCCAAAACAGACTGTTCCACATGGTTTTAATAGCTATCAATACTATTTATCGAAACATGTGAGAGGCTATATAATACCTGATGAAGTAGCAAAAGTAGATCATCGGT
This sequence comes from Bacillota bacterium, assembly GCA_006226985.1. Classification (GTDB taxonomy): domain Bacteria; phylum Bacillota_I; class Bacilli_A; order Acholeplasmatales; family Acholeplasmataceae; genus Peloplasma. Next base: position 14,639 of record SBGC01000071.1, read on the forward strand.
TTCATATCCTTCATTTAAGATATAACATGTATCAAAAACTCGATGGTTATCAGTCTTCAGAGCTTTTAAAAAGTTTTTTATTTGGTGAAGAAACATTTGACGTAGAGATAAAAAAACTTTTTTCTGATGTTGGTATTATCTATTTACTTCAAGCATCAGGTTTACATATTTTTATGCTAATTTCACTCATAAAAAAAATGATGTTTTATTTAGATTTGAAGACCTCTCATCAACAGATGATGTCTTTTATGGTGTATCTTATCTTTTTCTATTTACATGCGTTTGATATCGGTGTTACAAGGTTATTCATCATGTTTATCTTGATGAGAGTTCATGATCATTTTGAACTAAGACTAACAAAACTCGATCTTTTGCAGTTCACTTTTTTTAGTATGCTGATGATAAATATCGCGTTAATATATCATGTAGGGTTTCTTATAACATATCTTATCTTAACGACAATTTATTTGCTAGAACCGTTGCTTAAGGATAAGGGTGTGATTGAAAAAAGATATATCATAAGTGCATCCATCTTTTTGGTCTTACTACCTTTTCAAGGGAAAGTGTCGTTTCTTACATTATTATGTTTACCTATCATAACATTCATCGTTACAGGACCCTTGTTTATATCTTCCATGTTAGGATTAATCTATCCAAATGTCGATCGATTAAATCTTCAGTTATTTAGCTATTTTACGAAGTTTACTCAAGAAATCGATGAAAATAACCTTGTTTTATTCTTGCCTGCACTATCCATTTTTCTTTTTATGATTTATTATTTATTACTTATCTATTTTTTCTCATTGACAAAATTCACTCAGTATACGAAACGATTAATCATGATTTTTAT
>SBGC01000172.1 GCA_006226985.1 Bacillota bacterium
TCTTCCCTTTCTAAATTATAGTGTTATAATGAAGTTGAAATCAACGATACAATTCAATAAGGAGTCAATTATGAACGCAAATTCACACATTTCAAGTGAAAAGCTTGCTCTTTTTTACACGCAACTTGAAAAAAACAAAAAGTTACAAGGACCACTGATGCCGACATTGCATGATGCTCAGCATATTTTTGGTCATATTCCACTAAAGATTCAAAAAATCATCTCACAAGAACTCGGGGAAAGTATTTCAAAAATTAATGGTGTTGTCACATTCTATGGGAACTTTTCACTAACACCTAAAGGTAAGAAAACAATTGGTGTTTGCCTAGGTACTGCATGTTATGTGAGAGGATCACAAACGATTTTAGATACCATCGAAGACGAACTTAAAATCAAAGATGGTCAAACAACAAAAGATGGTGAATATACACTTCAATCAACACGATGCATCGGAGCGTGTGGTCTAGCACCTGTTTTTTCTGTTGGAGATAAGATTGTTGGGAATGCCAACATATCAAAAGCTAAGGAAATACTTAAAGAAATGAGAGAACATATCAAATGAAACTTTCAGAGATTATTGAGAAATATCACTGCAAGGTTTATACACCAACGATATTAAAAGATAAAGAAGTCAATTATGGATTTTGTTCAGACTTGATGAGTGACGCACTCATGATTTTAAATTCAGTCAAAAATCCTAAGATTTTAGAAAATAGTATTATTATCACCGGGTTATCAACAAATCAATCGATTAGAACTGCTGAAATGCTTGATGTCGATGTAGTTATTCTCGTTAGAGGAAAAATGCCATCAGTTAAAGTTGTTGATTTAGCCATTGAATCACATGTGATGCTTTTGTCAACAGAACTTACGATGTTTAATCTTAGTGGTGCTTTATACCAAGATGGTATTAAAGGTATTACTTATAACGAACAATGGTAAAAAAAGAATATCAAATTATCGCTAAAAATTATGATTTAGCGGGTCGTGCATCATCTGATATAAAACGTACATTAAAAAGTATGAACACATGTCGTTCGCTCATGAAACGTGTATGCTCATCTTCATATGAAGCTGAAATCAATATTGTGATTCATTCATATGGAGGATATGCGATATTTGAAATGAATGATCATGAGATTCGACTTGAATTTCATGACGATGGGCCAGGGATTTTAGATATTGAGCTTGCTATGCAAGAAGGTTATTCTACAGCTACAGAGCATGATCATATGAACGGTTTTGGAGCAGGAATGGGTCTATCAAATATTAAAAAATCAGCAGATACCATGGATCTAAAATCAACCATCGATGGAACAGATCTCATTTTAACATTCAAAATAACAGGTGAATGCTATGACGAAGATTAAGGATTTAGTTAATCAAAATTATCTTGTGCTCACAGATACAAACTTATTAGAAAATACATATGATGGTATTTATGCGACAGATTTGCTCAGTCAAGCGATTCATGCTGCTAAACACAAACAAGCACTTATTACCATTATTGCTAATTTAAACACTGTTGCTGTTGCGATGATGATGGAACTTTCTTTAATTATCATTTCTAGTCATAAAGAAGTTTCACAAAAGATTATTGATAAAGCAAATGAAGAACATATTACCATCATTTCAACCAAATTACATACACATGAAGTCATCATTGATATGTATCAAAGAGGATTGATATGAGATTCTATTATGATCTGCATATTCATACCGTTTTATCTCCTTGTGCTGATGTCTTAATGACACCTCATAATATTTTTAATATGGCGATGCTTAAAAAAATAGATATTATAGCAATAACTGATCATAACTCATGTAAACAACTTTCGATGTGTGAAGAAATATCAAAATCATATGATATGCTCTTCATTCCAGGTGTTGAAATCTCTTTATCTGAAGGATTTCATGTGCTTTGCTACTTTAAAACTGTTAAAGATGCGATGGCATTCGATAAAATTTTGGAGACCTATATCAAACATGAGGATGTCGACCTTGATCTCTACAATGAACAAGCAATAACGAATGAATATGATGAAACCATTCAAACGTATCCCTATTTATTATCTTCAGATACTGATCTTTCCTTTGAAGAACTCATAAAGATTCTTAAAAACTTTGATGCAATATTAGGTTATGCACATCTCGATCGATCAAAACATAGTGGACTTCATCAAGTTCATGAAAAGCCACTGAATTTTGTAGAAATAACATCTCATGCATCGGATGCATTTATTGAGCAAAACTTACTGGATCGGTATCCGATATTCATCAATTCAGATGCACACCAAATTACAAGTATTTCCGAAAGGAAATATAACTATATCGACTTAAAAGAATTGAACATCGACGCTTTCTTCAGGTATTTTCATCATGGATAATTTGTGTATTTACTTTCTTGATTTAATGCAAAATTCGATTGCTGCTAAGGCTACTTTAATTGAACTTCATATGGTTGAAGATGACATGCTTCATGTTGTGATTAAAGATAATGGTCAAGGTATGTCAAAAGAAACATTAAGTCGAGCATCATCTCCTTTTTATTCCTCTAGAACAACCCGAAAGGTTGGATTGGGCTTGTCCATGATGAAAATGCTGATTGATCAAACAGAAGGATCATTTGAGTTAAATTCTGAAATAGGCGTTGGAACGGAACTTAAACTAAAAATTAATCTAAAACACATTGATACACCAGATGTTGGTGACATCGGTGAACTCATTTACTTGATTAGCATTCATCAAGATGTCAAAGACTTTATCTTTACATATCAAGTAAATGGTGAAACATATATTTATGATTTAAAAGAAATTAAAGAGATTTTAGGTGATGAATTGCAGTCTTTCACTGTCATGAAGACACTTAATGAAATGATAAACAAAGAAATCAATACGATACGAGGTACAAAATGAAATCATTAGAAGATTTAAAAAGACTTAGAGAAGAGACATTAAAAAAGATGACAATGCGTTATGTCGAAGATGGCATGCGTATTCAAGTTGGCATGGGCACATGCGGGATTGCATCTGGTGCGAAAGCGATATTGTCTCATTTTTTAGAATTGGTTGAGAAAAATGAGTTAAAAAATGTCAATGTCACACAAGTGGGTTGTATGGGTGAATGTGCTTATGAGCCGATGGCAGAATTGATTGATGCATCTGGACAATCATTTATTTACTGTTCACTCACAAAAGAGCTTGTTGAAGAAATCTTTGAATCACACATAATGAATCATGTGCCTGTGAAAAAGTATCTTTTAACAACAAGAAAAGGATAGGTGACTGATATGCTAGAACGTATTCAAGTACTTATTTGTGGTGGTACAGGCTGTATGAGTTCAAATTCTAAAGAAATTAAGAAAGTCTTTGAGGAAGAACTAGCAGCTTGTGGGTTAGAAAAAGAAGTTGGGCTTGTTTTAACAGGCTGTTTCGGATTATGTGAAAAAGGTCCAGTCATTGTTGTCTATCCAGATGAGACATTTTATTCTCATGTAACAGTAGATGATGTCAAAGAAATCGTATCAGAACATTTATATAAAGGTCGCGTGGTTGAAAGACTTCTAGTTAAAGATCCTGTCGATAAGAAAAAAATTCAAAATATTTCCCAACTTAAGTTTTTTGCTAAACAAAAAAGAATTGCATTAAGAAACTGTGGGAATATTAATCCTTTAGATATTACTGAGTACATCGCTAAAGATGGTTACTTAGCACTTGGTAAAATTTTAACAGAGATGACTCCACAAGAGACTATTGATGTTGTCATCAAATCTGGTCTCCGTGGTCGTGGTGGTGGTGGCTTCCCTACAGGTAAAAAGTGGCAGTTTGCTGCTAATCAAGTAAGCAATCAAAAATATGTCATTTGTAATGCGGATGAGGGAGACCCAGGTGCTTTTATGGACCGTGCTATTCTTGAAGGAGATCCACATTCCGTTTTAGAAGCCATGGCAATATGTGGTTATGCAATTGGTGCAAACCAAGGTTATATCTATGTAAGAGCAGAATATCCTGTTGCTGTTGAAAGATTACAACATGCGATTAATCAAGCTAAACAATATCGTCTCTTAGGAGAACGTTTATTTAATACGGATTTTTCATTTAGTATCGATATCAGACTTGGTGCAGGTGCCTTTGTATGTGGTGAAGAAACTGCATTAATCGCATCCATTGAAGGCTATCGTGGAATGCCAAGACTAAAACCTCCTTTCCCAGCAGTCAAAGGGTTATGGGGTAAGCCAACGAATGTGAATAACGTTGAAACATTTGCAAATATACCGATTATTTTCCAAAAAGGTGCGGATTGGTTTAAATCAATTGGTACGGAAAAATCAAGTGGAACAAAAGTGTTTGCACTTGGTGGAAAAATTGTTAATACAGGTTTAGTCGAAGTTCCTATGGGAACAACCCTCCGTGAAATTGTTTATGATATTGGAGGAGGTATTCCAAATAAACGTAAATTTAAAGCCATTCAAACAGGTGGTCCATCAGGTGGTTGTATTACAGAGAAAGATTTAGACACACCTATTGATTTTGAAAACTTAACAGCACTTGGATCTATGATGGGTTCAGGTGGGATGATCATTATGGATGAAGATAACTGTATGGTCGATGTTGCAAGATTTTATCTCGATTTTACTGTCGATGAATCATGTGGTAAGTGTACACCATGTCGTGAAGGAACGAAACAAATGCTTGACATCTTAAATCGTATTTGTGAAGGATTTGGAACGATGAAAGATATTGAGGAATTAGAAACGTTAGCACATATGATTCAAAATACATCATTATGTGGTCTTGGACAAACTGCACCTAATCCTGTTTTATCAACATTAAAACATTTTAGATCAGAATATTTAGCTCACGTCTTAGATCGTACATGTCCAGCGGGTGTTTGTAGAGAACTCACACACTTCGTCATTGATGAATCATGTATTGGTTGTACAAAATGTGCTAGAAGTTGCCCAACAAACGCAATATCTGGTTGGCCAAAACATATTCATACAATTGATTTAGACTTATGCATACGCTGTGGTGCATGTAAGAAAGCATGTCCTGTATCAGCAATATCATCGAAACCGATTCATAAAGAGGTAAGAGCATGAAAACATATAAACATATCACAATCAATGGTAAACCTCTTGTCATCGAAACAGGAACAACCATTTTAAAAGCAGCTGAAAAATCAGGTATTTATATTCCTCGTTTATGCTTTTTAGAAGGCATTCACGAAGAAGGTAATTGTCGTGTTTGTTCTGTAAAGGTTGAAGGACAAAAGAAAATGGTTCCAGCGTGTAGAACGATTGTTGAAGACCAAATGAATATTGTAACGGATGATTTAGAAATCTATCAAACCGTATCGATGAATTTAGAGCTTTTATCGCATAAACATCATTTTGAATGTTACAACTGCTCAAGAGAAGATAATTGTGAATTCTTGGATTTACTCAGAAGATATTCTGTTGAAAATGAATTAAAACATATCTATGGTCCACATGATGCACCACTCTATTTTTCTGATTCATCAGGTGTGATGGTCATTGACTCTACTAAATGTATTTTATGTGGCAGATGTGTTTCTGCTTGTGAAAAACAATCTGGTCTAGGCATTTTAAACTTTAATGAAAGAGGAACTGAAACCTATATAGGACCAGCACAATTTCATCAATTAGAAGATGCGGGTTGTATATATTGCGGTAAATGTATTCAAGCGTGTCCAACAGGAGCACTTCGTGAAAAAGACGATATTAAATCTTTAGAAAAAGCACTTCGTGATCCAAGTAAAACAATTATTGTTCAAGTTGCACCATCGGTTCGTGCAACGCTTGGCGAAGAATTTGGATATCCCATTGGAACCAATGTTGAAGGTAAAATGTTTGCTGCATTAGAAAGACTAGGTGTCCATCAAATTATGGATACTAACTTTACAGCGGACTTAACCATCCTTGA
>SBGC01000157.1 GCA_006226985.1 Bacillota bacterium
ATATCATAATCTTATAATCATATTTTGCCAATTCTTGTTCTATATAAAAAGCAAAAGCACTAAAGAAATTGTGAAAAATTGAAGGTATAAGTAAGGCAATATTACGCGGATTATTCGTTTTTAAATTTCGACCCAATTCATTTCTAACATAACCTGTTTCTTCAATTGCAATTCTAATTTTTTCTTTAAGCTCTTCTGAAATTTGTTTTGAGTTGTTAAGATACCTTGAGACGGTTCCTAAACCTACCCCTGCTTTTCTAGCTACATCTTTTATGTTGGCCATAATTACCTCTTAAAGTCGATGATTTTCGTTCATATTATACCACAATAATGGATAGTTTAAAAATGAAGAATTAGATGCATTTCACTTCACTTCTTTAGTCAAATACTTGAAACAAGTTGTAAAAGTATTTCTAATTATTTAATATTAACTATAATAATTCATCAAGTAGAAGATAATATCGAATTTTATCCCAGTTTGGTTCAATCTTTAATTCATGAAACAGATGTTTGATATAGTCTTCATGGTGACCAAAATTATGATAAATACTCCTTACACATAAGGCGATGTCTGCCCACTTACAAGCGATACCTGCACGATCAAAATCAATGATACCAACCACTTGATTTTCTTTAACTAAAACATTGGGAAGACAATAATCACTATGTGTAAAAACAAGTTCTTCATCTGGTTGATGTGAAACTAAATAGTCATATAAATCATGTGGATCTTTAAATCCATTTTTTCCATAGGTGTCATCTTCTGCTTGTGTGACATCAACATCACCGATGTCAATATTATGTTTACATATGTTGAGTTTGTTTTTTAGGGTTGCATCAAATGGACATTGTTCAATGGGTATCTCCCATAGCATTTTTAAACCTTTTGCAAGTAAAGAGACCATTTCATAAGGTTGATCAAGTACACTTTGATCACACGTCATGACACCATCAAGTTTGCTCATAAGTAAATAAGCATACGATTTTGTTTCATGATATAAAAGAATTTCGGGTACAGGAATATATCTTTTTAACCATATCATGACATCTTTTTCTTTACGTAAAGAAGACTCTTTAATATCGTGTATTTTAAGTACATAGTTTTGATAGATATAGACACTAGAACTTGACATTCCCATGCGATCTTTTTTTGGTTTTTCATACATTGTAAACTTTTGAATGTTTATTGGAATATACATACATCACCTATTAAAAAACCTAGCAACGCTAGGTTATTTTTTAATCTTTATAAGCGTCTTCTTCTTCGCGATCTGCTTGAGCAGTAAATCTCGAGAATTCTGTATCAAAGCGGTAATTGAGTCTTATACCCGCAACACCTTGACGGTTTTTAGCAATGGATAGTTCGACTTCACCTGTTTTCGCTTCTGGATTATGAATATAATAATCACCACGGTATAAAAACATAACAATATCAGCATCTTGTTCAATACTTCCGGACTCACGAAGATCTGCTAATACAGGTCTTTTATCTTCTCTTTTTTCAACTTCGCGTGATAATTGTGATAAGGCTAAAATAGGTATTTTTAATTCTCTGGCCATCTGTTTGAGTGATCTCGAAATTTTAGCAACTTCTTCTTGACGATTCCCTGAACGATCATCGCCTTTAATTAGTTGTAAGTAGTCAATAACGACAAAATCGAGTCTGTCTTCTTGTGCGAGTTTTCGACATTTCGCACGAATATCTGCAACAGAAACTGCTGCTGAATCATCAAATACGATATTCAACTTGGATAAAGCTTGGACGCCACCTTCGAGAAATTGCCATTCACGGCTCGATAAGTGTCCTGTTTTAATTTTTGTATTTTCTATATTTGCTTCTGATGAGAGCATACGTGCAGCTAATTGTTCATTGCTCATTTCAAGCGAGAAAATCGCAACACCTGCTTGACCATCTTTGTTTCTTTTCGCAACATTTAATGCTAAGTTCATCGCAAATGCAGATTTACCCATAGATGGACGAGCTGCAAGAATGATGAGTTCTTCAGGCTGAAGACCAGCAGTCAGTTTATCTAAATTTGAAAAACCCGTTCTAAGACCTGTAATACCACCGGTTTTATCACGATTTCGCTCTGTTTTTTCTTTCACTTCTTTCATGACTTGTGATAAAAGAGTAAAAGCAGACGTTTTACGCTTTTGAGCAAGCGCAAAAATCTCTTCCTCAGCAGTCGAAACATAACTGTTGGCGTCCATATCACCTTGATAGCCCATTTCTAAAATCTTCGATGCGAGTTCAATGACTTGACGCTTCATCGAACCGTCTTTCACTAAATCAACATACGTTTCTAAATGAGCAGCTGATGGTACAGCTTCTGCTAAAGCAAGCAAATACTTTCTACCGCCAGCTTTTGTTAGGTTTTGTTGCGCTTCAAGTTTTGATGCGACAGATGCATAGTCGATATTTAAGCCTTCTTGATGAAGTTCGATCATCGCTTTATAGATCAGCACATGACCTTGTTCAAAAAAATCACTATGATTTAATTGGTCAATCACGGCAACAATTTGTTTAGGTTCTAAAAATATGGTCCCTAAGACAGACTGCTCTGCTTCGTGATGATAGGGTAAGCTTTTCGCCATGATTGCTACCTACTTTTCTACGATATGTACTTCGAATTGTGCTTTAATATCCTTATGTAATTGAACAGTTGCTGTATAAATACCAATTGAGTTGATATCACTTGCTAGTTCAACTTTTTTCTTATCAATTAAGACGTGATGGACTTGCTCAAAGGTTTCACATATTTGTTTGGTTGTAACACTACCAAACATTTTTCCATCTTGGCCAATTTGAATACCGATCGTAACTTTCTTACCATCGATTTCAGCCTTTAGGGCTTTCATGAGTTGAATGTGTCTTTGTTGTGCTTCAAAAGCGTCTTCTTTAGCTTTATTTAAAGCAGCTAGGTTTTCATCGTTAGCAAGAAGTGCTTTCTTTTGAGTGACCAAAAATTGACCATATCCTGCTGCAACTTCAATCACATCATCTTTCTTACCGCGACCTTTAACATCTTCTAATAGTATTACTTTCACTTGTTGTCCTCCTTGACCGTACTCTAATTCAATATAGTTCTTGAGTTGGTCATATACTTCGTGTATTGACATATTTTCGATTTGTGCTGCTGCACTGTTTAAATGTCCACCACCACCGACGGCTTCCATTAATGTTTGAACATTAACATTTTGATACGATCTTGCTGAAACTCCTACCATATTTGAACCCATTTTTGCAATCATGAATGCTGCATCAATGCCATTAATTTGTAAGGCTGCTTCAGCAACTTGAGCGAGTAAAATGCGATCCTCATAGATATCTGTTGTTACAACAAATGCAAATCGATCTAAAAAGATATCTACTTGCGATAAAAGTTTGTTAATTTCTAGCGTTCGGACTAAATCTCTTCTTAACCACAATTTAACTTCAACAATATCTGCACCAAAATCTTTTAATTTAGATGCGACTTCAAATGTTCTTGAGCTTGTTCTAACTGAAAAATTAGATGTATCAACAATTAAACCACCATACATAATGGTTGCTTCCATATTAGAAATCTTTAATTCTTCCTCGGTTGAGTAAAAATTAATAAGTTCCATAACAAGTTCAATCGTTGAAGATGCGTAAGGTTCAACAAATGAGAACATCGCATTAAACGTTTCTTCACCGATACGATGATGGTCGATTACGATGAGTCTTGGAATTTTATCTAATATCTCGGGATTCATGACCATCTTTGGTGATTGTGTATCGACAACAATCAAGATTGTATCGGGATTGATTCTAGGCATAATCATTTCTGGGGTAAAACAGGTTTCAATAAGTTGTGGTAAATCAAATTTTAGTTGATCATATAATTTTTTAACTGTAGCATCCAATTTATCTTCTTCAATGACCATATAAACAGGTTTTTTACTTGCTTTAGCCATGTGATAAACTGCAATCATGGAACCAAATGCATCTAAATCTGCTTGATTATGTCCCATAATGACGACACTCGATGACTTATCAATAAAATCTTTTATGGTTTGTGCATTAATACGAATACCAACGCGTGAGCTTTTAGCTGCGGCATCGTTTTTTGCTCCAAAATACGCAATTTTTTGATCTTGAATATTGACAACTACTTGGTCGCCACCACGCTTTTCTGCAAGTTCAATCGCGTTTTGCGCATAAATACCAAGTTCTTCATATTTAACATCCCATGATGCAATCCCCATAGATATGCTAACTCTCACTTGATTTTGTGTTGAAATTAAACGGATTTTATCTAGGATATCAAATTTATCGGTAATCATCTTTTCTAATTGTTGACGATAGCCAACAAAGAGTAAACGTTCTTCGGCATACGGTTTTAAGAAACAATCATATTTATTTGCCCAGTCTGCAATCGCTGCTAGATATTCACCTTTAAGGGATGATTGTTCAGAAACATCAAGTGATCCTAAAGCTTCGTCAAGGTTATCTAAATAAATAATACCTAGCGCTGCGATTTGGTTTTGATATCTTTCTTTCATTTGTTCACGTAGTGTGACATCAAACAAATAGAAAAATTTAAATTCTGGACGATATGTTACATCATACGTTTCATTTTTAATGCGAATCATCGATGATGTTTTATTATTTATTGCTGCTAAATGAAGCTGTGGATGAACTTCTTTCAAATCTTTCCCCGTAATCCGAGGGTCAAAAATCGTTTTAGCATGAGGGTTTGCCCACTTAATCTCTAAATCATCGTCTAAGGCAATAATTCCAATAGGAAGCTCATTAAAAACTTCGTCACCTACTTGATTGACATGATATGATAATTTTGTCCACATCGATAAACGATTTTGAAGTGTTCTAACCTTTTGTCTTGACTGATAATTTAAATTGATATAAATAGCAACCCATAAAAATGAAAAACTTAAAAAGAGCACAGCTAATGCACCTACTCTAGGACCATTATTGAACTCAATGTAGGGAATATAGATATAAATAGCCAATCCAACAAGGATTGAAGCAATAACAATGAAAATCCAGCGTTTCATAGAAACCACCTACTTTAAGGTTATTATATCAATAACCTATCACTTTTTCAATGAAATATACGGGGCTTATAAAATAAAAACTGCATTGACATGCAGTTTATTTTTTTAACTAGTCTTTTACGAATGGTAAAAGTGCCATGTGACGAGCGCGTTTGATCGCAATTGCAAGTGGACGTTGCCATTTCGCAGATGTACCAGTGACTCTTCTTGGTAAAATCTTACCACGGTCAGTAATAAATCTCTTTAATAGCTCCACATCTTTATAATCGATGTGTTCAACCTTATTTTGAGTAAAGTAACATACTTTACGACGTCTCTTGAAACCGCCACCACGTCTTTGTTGATTCATGTGATGTTCCTCCTTTAAAATGGTAGATCTTCTTCTGCAGCGAGTTGCTTACTTGTTTCGTAGAACTCGTCATTTTCTGCAGTCGTGTTATCTTCTTGTTTTTGATATGTTGGATCTGATTCGCCTTTAGATTCTAAGAACTGTACGGAATCACAAACAACTTCAGTGATATAACGTGTGCCATTGTCCGCTTCATACTGTCTAGTTTGAATACGGCCTTCAACACCTAAGAGCGCACCTTTTTTTACAAAGCGTGCTAAATTTTCCGCTTGCTTACGCCATACGACGCATTGAATGAAGTCAGCTTGTCTTTCTCCTGATTGATCAGCAAATTGACGGTTAACTGCAAGCGTAAAGGATACGACAGGAATGTTTGATTGTGTAGTTTTTACTTCAGGATCCTTGGTAATTCTTCCAACCAAAATAACTCTGTTCATCATACTTATTCGCCTTCTTTCACGACG
>SBGC01000026.1 GCA_006226985.1 Bacillota bacterium
TAGAGTTCTAAATTTTTTAAATCAACAATATGATTTCTAATATTTATATTGTTTGATTATTCTTGCATATGTTTAAAAGATGTGCAATTTTCTCATCTTCATTGCCATCTCTTTTGACGATATCGGTAACTGATAAATAGCTTGTTCTATCTTTAACCCTGCTACCTATAGATGTTACTACAAGATGTATACGGTCTTGTTTGTATGAGCGGAAAAATGCACGTGCTGCTGGTGCAACACCACCAGCCCAAAGTGGTACAACTAATATAATGTCTTTTGTTTCATCAATTGGTTCGCTTAATGTGATATCAACTTTTTTGTCCACTGTTGAGTAAAATCCTGCGCGAATATAGCCAATAATCCCTTTCCAATGTTTATGATCGTTTATTTCAATCATTGGTGCGTTGAGTCCTTCTGAAATTTTTTCTGCAACTCTTTTTGAATGTCCTGTTCTTGTAAAAAAGACAACTTGATAATTCATCGTTTTACCTCACTTTTTTTTATGGTTTGTATGATTTCGTCGATGGCTTTTAATGATTCTCTGATACCAAAATAGATCCATGTATGTAACATCTTTTCATAAATATGCATTTCATAATCAATATTATGTTTAACCAGTTTTTCTTCTAATTGGATGGCGTCTGCATAAAGAATATCATAGGTCCCTGACCATAAAGCGATATGTTTTATCCCTTCAAATGTACCTTCTAGTGGATTAACGATAGGGTCATTTAACGCATATGAAGAAGCATACATTAAACCAATATCTTTAAGTGTTTGATAGTTTAGAATGGGATCTTCTTTTTGGATGTCTACAACCTTAGGGTGTGTCATACTGACATCAAGCCATGGTGAAATAAGTATGAGTTCTTGGTTTTTGATGTTCTCTTTCTCACTTAAACGTTGTGCAAGACCTAAAGCAAGTCCCCCACCTGCAGAATCACCCATAAGAATCATCTGTTTAGTTTTATATGTTTGACGTGCTTGGTGATAACATCTTTCTAAATGCTTGTAAATATCATCTACTTTTGCATGTGGAACAAGTGGATAATCAGGTGCAATCAAAAGACATCCCGTTTTTGATACGAGTTTTTTAAATAAATTAAAGTGCATCGTGTTTTGTCTCTTGACAAAAGCACCTCCATGGATGTACAAAATAACAGATTGATGTTCTTTCTTATCTCCATGCCAAACATACATCTTTTGACCATCTACTTCATGTGTTTCGATGTTATATGTTTTTATCACTTTTAAAGGTAGTTTTGGGTGTTGTTGCATACCAAAACGTGGAGATGCAATTTCTTTAGCGAGTCTTTGGTTAAATTTAAAAAAGCGTAAAAATGATTGGATCATTTTACTTGATTGACTTGCCATAGTTGTTGAGCCCTCCAAACATAAGATATTTCATTCTTTACCTACATTATACACAAGGACACATAAATTGTAGAAAAACGATGTTGCAACTTGCGTTTTTCATTCATATCAGCATTGTGAATGTTATAATAAATATAAAATTAAGAGAAGGATGTACGCCCTATGAACGATGTCGTAGAAACAACATTAAAACCACTTGATATAGACACCATTTATACTCAATGGTCAAAAACATATAATAAAGAAGGTAAGCCTGACTGGTCACATATTTTTCCTTATTATCATGATCAATTAATTTTCCAAGACTCCATTCAAAAAATCGAAGGTATTGTACCTTTTAAAAAAATGTGTGCACGCTTAACGAAAAGATGTCGCAGTCTCCATATGCAAATCTTAAATGTAACAAAAAATGATCAAATAATCATGTTTGAATGGATTATGACCATGAAATTTAGAATATTCCCAAGTACACCTATGTATGGTAGTACGCGTCTAACGTTACATGAAAATGGTCAAATCATTGAACAACGTGATTATTATGATATATGGGGCGATATTAGTAATGGCGTACCTATTTATAGACGATTATATCGTTGGTTTATGCGTGTCTTTTTTGGATAAAATGAAGTTGTGAGGTAATCGTCATGAAATGGCCTGAGGAATTGAATTTCTTAAATACACGAAAAGAAAAACAAAAAGAAACAACCCAAGATATGACTGGGTTTTTAAGTGTTGTCAGTGGTGCAACTTCTGGTATTGGACTTTCAACTGTTAAAGTGCTTGCCAAAGCAGGTTCTAACATTGTTATGGTCTGTCGTAATCAAGAAAAGGCACTACCTATCAAACAAGAACTTGAGTCCAAGTTCAACATAAAAGTTGATATCGTTATCGCTGATTTTATGGATTTTGAATCAGTAAGACGTGCAGCAGCTACCATCAGTCAAACATATGCTCGAATTAATGTTTTAATCAATAGTGTGGGTATTCATTCAACACGCAAACGTTACAACAAAGACGGTATTGAATCTAGCTTTTGTGTGAATCATTTAAGCGTGTTTTTATTCACAGAGCTCTTACTCGATAAAATGAAACAAAGTGCTCCATCACGCATTATTCATGTCAACTCTGAAGGACATCGCTTTAGTGGTGTCAAATTAAAAGATGTCAATTTTAAAAGACGTATCTATACAGGCTTAAAGGGGTATGGACAATCAAAGACTGCACAACTTTTGACCATGTTAGAACATGATCGCATGCTAAAAGATAGTGGAGTTACTATTAACGCCTGTCATCCAGGTGCTGTGAAAACAAATATCGGTAGTAATAATGGTATTTTATATCGTTTATTTTTTAAATATGTAACATCTTTATTTCTAAAGGATGTCTCAATATCTTCTAGTGCACTCTATTATCTAGCTGCAGCTCCTGAAATGGAAGGTATTTCTGGTAAATTCTTTAATCTAACCATTGAAGAAACGCCTGCAAAACATGCAATAAATAAAGATATGATTTTACCTGTTTACCAGTTGAGTAAACATATGGTGGGATTAGATGATGCATGAATCTTCTTATGATGTCATCATTGTAGGTGGTGGTATCGCTGGTTTAACAGCAGCAAATTACCTATCAAAGACTCATCTTAAGGTGTGTCTTATGGAAAAAGAGAAAACCTTTGGTGGTAATATTCTTTCGTTTAATTATCAAGGACATGTTCTAGATGGTGGTATCCGTTCAATTGAATCATCTGGTGTTTTAAAGCCAATGATTCAGGATTTAGATTTAAATGTGACCTTAGTAAAAAGTCCTGTTACTTTAGGTATTAAAGATGATGTCATCTCATTAAATGATCTATCTGACATCGCTTCATATGAATCATTACTCATAAAGCATTTCCCTGAGAATGCTTCTGAGATAAAAATCATTGTTAAAAAAATAAAACGTATTTTAAAGAAAATGGATGTCTTATATGGTATCGATAATCCGATGATTGTTGATTTCAAGAAAAGACCAGGATATGCTTTATCATTAATACCTTGGTTTTTTAAGTTCGTTCCAACCATTTTGAGTATTGATAAATTAACGTTACCTGTTGAAAACTATTTAAGTCGGTATACAAAAAACCAAGCTTTGATTGACGTCATCGCTCAACATTTCTTTAAAGCGACTCCTACATTTTTCGCACTTGGTTATTTCAGCATTTATTTTGATTATCACTACCCTCTAGGTGGCACTGGTGCACTTATTAAAGCACTTGAAGATCGTGCAAGAGAAAAACATGTCACTCTATTGAATGAAACAACCATTAAGCACATCGTTCCTAACAAGAAAATCGTTAAAGATGATAAAGATCATGTTTATCACTATCAAAAACTTATTTGGGCAGCAGATTTAAAAGCTCTTTATCAAGGACTTGAAATGGTAGATTTAACATCTTCAACATCAAGAAAAATCAACCATCAAAAAGCTTTGATGTCTGATAAGCGTGGTGCAGAATCTGTTTTAACAGTCTATCTTGAAACAGATTTAGATACAAATTATTTTAAAAAGATCCATAGTGGACACTTCTTCTATACACCTCTAACTGAAGGAAAACATTCTAAAGTATATGATTTGTCAAACGATCAAACGACATTGTTTGAAACATTAAAAACATTATATAATCTTGAAACCTATGAAATATCGATTCCAGCTTTAAGAGATCCATCATTATCTCCAAAAGGAAAAACTGGATTAATTGTTTCAATCTTATGTCCATTCGATTTGATCAAACATGTGAGTGATTGTGGATTTTATGAAGCCTTTAAAGTAATGACTGAAGCACATTTTGTTGAGGTGCTTTCATCATCCATTTATCCAGGTTTAAAAGATCATGTCTTGTCATCGTTTTCTTCAACACCCATAACTTTTCAAAAACGAACACATAATACTGATGGCGCAATCATTGGTTGGGCTTATGATAGTAAACCTATTCCCGTCCATCATCAAATGTCTCGTATTATGAAATCGATTCAAACACCCATCCCTCACATTTATCAAGCAGGACAATGGTCATTTAGCCCAGCAGGTGTACCTATTTCAATTATCACAGGTAAGCTTGCTGCTGATCGCGTAAAAAAATCACTTAAAACCAAAGGAGGACATCAAACATGAAAAAGAAAGTTGTTATTGTAGGCGCAGGGATTTCAGGTCTTACTGCAGCTGCATATTTATCGAAAGCTGGACATGAAGTCACTTTACTTGAAAAATCTGATGATGTCGGTGGTTTAGTCGGCAGTTTCGAAGTAGATGGTTTTACGTTTGATCAAGGTATTCGTGGTGTTGAAAATTCAGGCACACTTTTTCCTATGTTAAAACAATTAGGTATTCATTTAACATTCTTACCTAATGTGGTTGATATGGGGATCAAAGATCAAGTAATATCAATTAATCCCGATCAAAACTATGGTTCCTATAAATCCTTACTTCTAAAAATGTACCCAAATGAATCAAATGCTATTGAAAACATTTTTAAAGATGTGAAAAAAATATCGAAATATATGGAAGTTTTATATGATATTGATAATCCTTTATTTTTAGATCCTAAAGAGGATTATAAATATTTGTTGAAGACGATTGTTCCTTGGATGTTTAAATACACATTTACAATTGGAAAAATTGAAAAACTAAAACAACCCATTATTCCTTACTTAAAAAAATACACACAAAATTTAGATTTGATTGATGCGATTAGTCAGCATTTTTTCACGGATACACCTGCTTTCTTCGCATTGAGTTATCTAAAAATGCATAGCGATTACTACTACCCACAAGGTGGTACAAAATCGATTGTCCATGCTTTAAGAGATTTTATTATTGCCCATCAAGGTATCGTAAAAACAAATACAGAAGTGACTTCAATTGATGTGAATCAAAAAATAGCCTATCACCAAGATGCCGCTTATCCCTATGATGCACTTCTATGGTGTGGTGATTTAAATCACATGTATCAAGGCATTAAACATACTGATGTCGATTACAAAGAAACTAAGGAAAAGTTGTTGAAGGCTAAAGGAAATGATTCCTTATATCAAATGTACATTTCTGTTGATTTAGATAAGTCATTCTATCAAGATAAATGTTCTGGACATATTTTCTACATGCCACAAAAAACGGGTTTATCAGGTTTGAGTTATACATCAAAAGCATTGATCAAACATCTAGAAACGCTTTCTATTGAAAAACAAAAAGCTGCTTTAAATGATTGGCTTGAAGCCTTTGCAAAAACAACAACTTATGAAATCTCAGTCCCTATATTAAGAGATGAGGCACTAGCTCCTAAAGGGAAATCTTCTGTCATTATTAGCACACTTTTTGATTATGATTTAACACAATGGCTATCAGAAAACAACCTTTATCAATTGTTCAAGAAAAAGCTAAGTGAAGCCATTATCCGTAT
>SBGC01000155.1 GCA_006226985.1 Bacillota bacterium
ATAGTTAATATAAAAGCAAATATACTTGAGAAGAGTGGTATGGAATAATTAATCATAAAATCACCAGCATCAAGAAAAGCTTGTGTAATTCCAGGTACTTTTGCGTCACCAAATGCACTAAATAATCCTGTAATATTGGGGAACACAAAGAGTAACATACCAACAGCAATCGTTAATGCCACGAAAAGATAGATCATTGGGGTACGAATCGCTCCTACAATCTTACCGTTTAATTTCATTTGGTTTGAGTAATAATCAGCCATTCGGATGACTGTATCAGGTAAATCCCCTGAAACCTCACCAACTTCAATCATCATGACAAGTAAGTTGGGGAAATCTTTAGGTCTATTTGCTAATGATTTTGAAAATGAAAAACCGTTATACACATTTTGATAGAGTTCAAAGAACAATTTTCTTAACTGCTTATTTTCTTGTTGTAAGGATAATAACTCTAAGGCAGGTAACAATTTAACCCCAGCCTTCAGAAGAGATCCTAACTGTTTCAAGAAGAAAATAATTTGTTTCATGCTAATCAATTTACCAAATGATATATTATTTAATGTTGAAATTAAACTTTTATATTCGGTTACTGATACAACATGTAAATTCTTGGTTTGAATAAATTTAATACAGCTTGTGCGATTTAACGCTTCCATACGCCCTTTAATGATTTTTCCTGAATCGTCTTTGGCTACATATTTATAGTTCTTAAGTTCCATACATAGCCTACTCTACAGCAACTTTCATGACTTCTTCAAGTGTTGTAATACCTTGTTTTACTTTTTGTAAACCTGCTTGAAGTAAGTTCATAGTGCCTTGTTGTCTTGCTGCTCTTTCTAAAACATTAAGAGGTGCTTTTTCAGAAATCAATTTTTGTAGCTCAGCTTTTATAGGGAGTACTTCAAAAATACCAACACGTCCTGCAAAACCTTTAAAATTACACGATGGACAACCTTTAGGTCGTTTAACTTTTTCTAAATCAATCGCATATCGTTTAAACATAGCAACTTCACTTGGATTAGGTTCATCAAAATAACTACATTCTGTACATAATCTTCTCACTAAACGTTGTGAGATTACTCCTGTAAGTGAAGATGCGAGTAAGAAGGGTTCAATACTCATATCAAGTAAACGCATGATTGTTTTAACTGCATCATTAGTATGAATCGTTGATAAAACTAAATGTCCTGTTAAAGATGCACGAATGGAAATCTCAGCTGTCTCAACGTCACGAATTTCCCCAATCATGATAATATTGGGATCTTGACGAAGAATTGAACGAAGTGCACTCGCAAATGTCATATTGACTTCAGGATGAACTTGAACTTGATTGATACCTTCAACTTTAATTTCTACTGGATCTTCAACAGTCACAATATTGACATTAGGGTCATTTAATTCGTTTAAACACGCATAAAGTGTTGTTGTTTTACCAGAACCTGTAGGTCCTGAAACTAAAACAATACCATTGGGTTGAGCAATCATATCACGAACGAGACGTTCTTCTTTTGGATCGAGTCCAATATTCTTTATTTTAGACATCGCCCCTGACAAATCTAAGATACGCATAACCACTTTTTCTCCACGAACAGTGGGTAGTGTCGAAATACGTAAATCAATCGACTTTTGTTGAATCAGTGTTTGAATTCGACCATCTTGTGGAATTCTTGTTTCAGTGATGTCCATACCAGACATAACCTTGATTCTAGATATCATCTGGTTATGAATCTTTATCGGAAATTCTCTAACCTCTTCTAAGATACCATCTACACGATATCTGACAAGGACTTTATCATCAAGTGGATCAATATGAATATCTGAAGCTCTTTGAAATACTGCAGAAGATAAAATTTGATTGACGAGTTTAACCATCGGTGTATCATCATATTCGCTCTCATCTTCTGTTTCATCTATGATGATATTTTGTTTCACACCAAGTGCTTCAAGTGTTCGTGTGAACCCATAATATTTTTCAATTTGTGTGATGATTTCATTTTTAGGTGCAGAAAATGCTTTAGGTCTTCTACCTGTAATCGCTCTAATTTCTTCGAATACAGCATAATCTAGTGGATCATATGTCGCAAAATGAATTTTATTACCATCAAGTCTTAAAGGAATACAATGGTTTCTTCGACAAAAATTTTCATCTACTAGCTTTAATGCATTTTCATCAATCGTATAGTTAGCTAATGATACACGCATAACTCCTGTTGTATCTTCTAATGCTTTTAAGATTTGGCTTTCATTAAGAATTTGTAGACGAACAAGCGTTTCACCTAAACGCTCATCTTTTTGTTGTTTCTTAAGGGCTTCAATAAGACTTTCTTCAGTAAGAACGCCTTCTTGAACTAAGATATCACCAATTCGTTTTAATGCCATCTTATATCCCCTCCTTAATGACTAAATATTCATAATATATTTCTGGAGTTGGTAAGTATTGTTCATCATAGATTCTATATGATTCCATTTCTTCATGGAGTTTTGTTACTTCGCGGTAATAGTAAATAACAAACCCATCCATACCATCTTGAATCTTAAGTGAATAATGTGTTTCTGTTTCACTATCTGTAATCACCACATTAGGATCACTTACGATATCAGGGTTATCATAATAGAATGTTGGGAACGGTATGACCATTAAATCAACTGCTATAACATGATAGTCAGTGACAAATGGATATCCAATAAGTTTAAACTCGATGGTTTGATTATCTATTTTTTCTAAAGTAATCTCTAAATCATAGTTCAAATGACTAAAAAATGTAAAGTCATATTTGTTGACCTGTAATATTCTCACATTTTGCCCAGGTGTTGCCCATACAGGTAAGGTTCTATTTTGCTCATAACTAAATCCACTCATTGAAGTCTTATCAACAATTCCTTGTAATCCGGATGCAATAATCGATAATTGATTATTTGTCATTGAATAACCTGATAGTGCGCTTAGTAAAGAAAATCGATGATTTTTTTGAATAGTTATACTTTCGATAGTATCTGTTATATGATTGACATCAAGAAGATCAATATTAGTGACTTGAGTTGAATCAATGATCGTTTGCTTAATTGCATCCTCTAGATATATTTCGAGTTGATATTCTTTTTTAATGAACAATAATTGCATATCCAATAAAACATCTTCAACAAATGTATCCATATCAAATGAATCAATGATGATATCTGAAAACTCATATCGCAATTCACTTTCTAAAAGGAGTTCACTTTCAGATGAAATTTGAAAGTAAGCTCGGTTGCTAATGTTTTGTTTAAGAAACTGTAAAGTTTTAGAACTATCAAATGCAAACATCGTCATATCCAAGTCATATGTATATTCTTGAAAATATATCGTATACATGGCTTCATTCATCCATTGACCAATTTCTTGTGACAAAATACTTGCATATTGATTTTCATTTTTGTCGCCAAGATAAACAAATCCAACTGAAGTTCGATTGAGTTCTCCTTCAACTTCAAGGGTGATAAAAATCACGGCAGCAAAAATAACTGATAAGCCAAACGTGATGGATGTAATGACGAGATATAAATTTTTCTTCATTTTATGCAGCATAATAATCTCCCTTATTTTGGATTTGTATACGTATAAGATCCATCTGTGACAATTGAACTATCATAGGGTAAAGCATATGTTTCAAATAAATCATAAAATAATCTAATATCTGTTGAAATAATAATGAGTTCTCCACCTCGATCATTGTAGTCATCAACGTAAACACCACCATATATCGTCGAGGTTACACCAGTAACATCATATGTAAACTTGGTTCCTGTAAAGAAAATATTTCCTGAGATTTGTCGATAAATATTATTATGAAGTGTGGAGAAAACAAACGATGGGCGTTCTTCAGTTCCTGCAACAATTTTAGTATTTGAAGTAAAATGATTACCAACAAAGAGTGTGCCAATAAACGTTGACTGTGTCGAAGCATTACCTTGAAAAATTACATCGCCAAAGACAACCACATTACCTATTAAATGACTATTTGCTTGCATTGTTAAACTTCCTTCAACGAATAAAATGCGACCATCAGCAATATGCAATGTATTACCTGAATAAATTGTTAAGTTTCCTTTTCTGATGAAATTACCATCCATGATGTTATTCATATTTAACAAACTTTGGGTTATTGGGATAAAATCTGTACTTTTAGAAATATACTGTGTTATTTTTTTGACTGATTCTAAATCATTAGGTTTAGGTGGGCTTGTCTGATCAACTTCATAAATTTCGAAATATGAAGGTAAAACTTCGCTTAAAACTTCGTCGGGTAATGATTTAGAGTCACCAGAGATAAATCTACTTAGATATGTCAATAAATTTGTAGCTTCTTCCATGGTCATTGCTGAACCTGTAACTGTGCTGATATAACTAGTTACATTTCGTGTATCAGTTACACTCGAAGTCACCTCCCATAATGAAGATATGGTTTGGTGTTGCGTGATGACAACATTAAAATAGTCTTCAAGCTCAAAGATGTTTTGTTCATTATCTAAATATGTGTTATCGTTAATTAATTCTCTAATAACCACTCTAACAGCAGCATCTACATTATAAACTGCATTTTGATAAGCCTCAGAGTTTTCTATGTTTTGCTCAACAAGTTTAGTTTGTGAAAAAGTGATACTTAAAAGCGATGCTGCAGTTCCAATAATAAAAGTAACTATAGCAAGCATAGTAGGTAAACCGATACCTTTTTTATTTTTTATAAGTTTCACTAACTTCACTCCTTTCTAAACAATATCTATGACAAACGAATAGGAAGCCGTATAATTAAACGTTATATCTTCTTCTACTGCAAATAAAACAATTTCAAAGATAATCGTTGCGTATTCACCATCGACTGGTGTTCCTGAAGTTCCAACTAAGACAATCGTGGAAAGATTATCAAGAACAAATCCTTTTAAATTTAAAACTTGTGGTGTTCCTGTCTCTCTAGTTAGTATAAGTTCGTTATTTGTATATTCTATTTTTAAAAAATTAGCTGGATCATAATACTCTACTTGAATACCTGATTCATCAATATATTGAAGGTATTGTTGTTCAAAAAGTACACAATTATCTTGACCAGCACATGATGATACTCTCGTTGGACCAAAGTTTCTGAGCTGTGTTTCGATTGTCTCAACAACGAGCATACCCACGGTGTTTGCTTGATTATTTAAAATTGTTGTTTTTGAAGACTGTATAAATAGTGTCAGCATTTGTGCAATGAGACCGAGAGTAATGGATGATAAGAATATCGCCATTAATAATTCAAGTAATGAGATCCCTTTTTTATTAGACGATAGTTTCATATAGAATACCTCTCATCTCAACTGTTCGTGTTCTAAAGTAGGGAACGATGACTTTGAAATGAATCACTTGATAAGCTTCATAATCATCAATGAGTGTAAATACTATTTCAATGTCATCATAAAGATGATCATTAATGGAAACATTAAAAATTGCATTACAATTAAAAACTCCTGCATCACAAGAACTTGAATCAATGATAACCTCACCTGATGGTTGTGTTTCTAGCCATAAACCGGCTATGGAATATGCAGTATTTTGAATGAAGACTGTACGAATTTGGGTACCAGCTTCAACAGCTCGCATGCGTTCTTGTGTAGCTAATGCTTGTGTTCTAACTGATATAAAAATAGAGATAGCTGATGTAAAAACAAAAGACAGGATGAAAATCGATGCTACTATTTCTAGCAATGTAAATCCTTTTTTTTGCTTTAGCACACAGCACAACCTCCTT
>SBGC01000102.1 GCA_006226985.1 Bacillota bacterium
TAATAAAGAATGAAAAGGATGTGGATGTATGTTAAAAAAGTGGTTTGATCCATCGAAAAAAGAGCTAAAACTTGCCAAAGTTATTGCTGATAAAGTCTTCCAATTAGAAAGTGAAATGGCAAAACTTTCTGATGATGACATTAAACAAAAAACTGAAATTTTCAAGAAACGTTATCAAGAAGGTGAATCTCTCGATGACATCATGCCAGAAGCGTATGCACTTGTAAGAGAAGCATCCAAGCGTGTCACAAAGCTTGTTCCTTATTATGTTCAGGTACAAGGTGCTGTTGCGATTTATCACGGAAATATTGCAGAAATGAAAACAGGTGAAGGTAAAACACTTACAGCTGTTATGCCTGCATATCTTTCAGCCTTGAATGGTGAAGGTGTCCATATCGTTACCGTCAATGAATACTTAGCAAAACGTGAAGCAGAAGGGGAGATTGGTGATCTCTTCCGCTTTTTAGGACTCACTGTAGGTCTTAACCTTCGTGATATCACAAGAGACGAAAAAAGAGCTGCTTATGATTGTGACATCATGTATTCTACAAACTCAGAACTAGGCTTCGATTACTTACGTGATCACATGGTTTTATTTGCTAAAGATATGGTGGCTCAACGTGGCTTAAATTATGCTATTATCGATGAAGTTGACTCCATTTTAATTGATGAAGCACGCACACCACTGATTATTTCCGGTGGACAAAAAAACAATTACAATCTTTATACATCCGCAGATCGTTTTGCTAAATCGCTTCGTGATGATGACTTTGAAATTGATATTGAGTCAAAAAGTATTGCTTTAACCCCTTCAGGGATTAAAAAAGCTGAACAAATTTTCCAACTAGAAAATCTTTATGATTTAAAATATGTTACACTCGTTCACCATATTAACAATGCACTTCGTGCAAATTACATCATGGCTAGAGATAAAGAGTATGTTGTTGATAATGGTGAAGTATTAATCGTCGACCAGTTTACAGGTCGTATTCTTAGAGGTCGACAATTTTCAGAAGGTCTTCATCAAGCGCTAGAAGCGAAAGAAGGCGTTCAAATTAAGAAAGAAACTGTAACGGTTGCTACAATTACTTACCAAAATTTCTTCAGAATGTATAAGAAATTATCAGGTATGACTGGTACAGCAAAAACAGAGGAAGAAGAATTTAGAGACATCTATAATATGGATGTTATTGAAATACCAACCAATGCTCCCGTTATTAGAAATGATGAACCAGACTTTATTTATGCAAACCTAAAAGATAAATTTGATGCTTTATGCGATGAAGTTGAAAAAAGACACACGATAGGACAACCTTTGTTAATTGGTACTATTGCTGTTGAAACATCTGAAGAACTTTCAAGAATGCTTAAAGCAAGACGTATTCCCCATGAAGTGTTGAATGCCAAAAACCATGAAAGAGAAGCAGAAATCGTTGCAAAAGCAGGTTTAAAAGGATCGGTTACGATTGCAACTAACATGGCTGGTCGTGGTACAGATATCAAACTAGGTGAAGGTGTTGTTGAACTTGGTGGTCTTGCAGTTATTGGTAGTGAGCGTCATGAATCAAGACGTATCGATAATCAGTTAAGAGGTCGTGCTGGACGTCAAGGAGACCCCGGTTATTCAAGATTTTATCTTTCTGCTGAAGATGAACTGATGCAACGTTTTGGCGGTGAAACATTCAAACGTCGTATTGAACTCTTAGAGCGATTAAATACCACAGGTGAGCCATTATCTTCTAAATTATTCTCTCGTTTTGTGACATCTGCACAAAAACGTATTGAAGGTAATAACTATGATATGCGTAAAAACGTTCTAAAGTATGATGATGTTCTACGTAAACAAAGAGAAATCATCTATAAAGAACGTCGTGATGTTTTAACCCTTGAATCGATTGAAGACCAAGTTGTTGAAACCATTAAAAATAGTTTACGATCACTCATTAATCAGTTCGTCCATCAAGTGGGTAAGAACGAATTTGAGATTGATGATGATAACATTATTGCACAATTAAATGGAAACATTTTTCCTCCAGAAACATTTACAAAAGAACTTCTAGAAAAATTTGATGAAGTTGAAATTGTTGACTTTATTATTGAACAAGCGATGAATGAACTCAATCGTAAGAAAGAAATGGTTCCACCTGAAGTTTATAATGAGTTTTTAAAAGTCATTATGCTACGTATTATTGATACACACTGGATGAGACATATCGATACCATGAGTGAACTTAGACAAGCTGTTTCTCTTCAAGCATACGGTCAACAAAGTCCACTGGTTATCTATCAAAAAGATGGTTTAAGACTCTTTAATGAAATGATTTCAAGCATCGCTTTAGATGTCACAAGATACGCGATTAGAGGACAAATTAACTACAACGTCGAACGTGAAGCCGTCGTTAAAAATACACAAACCAATGAAGGTAGAACGGACCTACGTCCTAAGAAACCAAAGGTTAGAAAAAATAGAGGGCAACGCAACTTGCCTTGGCGATAAAAAAGGAAGTGAGTGCTTTGGAAACATATGAAGTAAATAAACTACTAGCTTTGTTTAAAGAGAGTATCAACGACTTAAATAAAGCACTTTCTCCTGATACATTAGAAGAAACGTATAAGGCTTACAATTTAAAGATGCAAGAACCCAATTTTTGGTCTGATACGTTAAATGCAAAAAAAGTAACAAAAGAAGCTACTGAACTTCGCGAAAAACTTGATGAATACTATCATTTAGTTAAAACATATGAATCGATTGAAGAGTGGTTTCAAATTTCTGAAGAAGGAACAGAAGAGTGGAAAATCTTAGAAGATGATATAGATCAACTTCAAAGTGATTTAAAAAGTTTTGAATTAAAAACACTACTCAATGGTCCTTACGATCATAATAACGCGATTATCGAACTTCATCCAGGTGCTGGTGGTACCGAATCACAAGATTGGGCGGATATGCTTTATCGGATGTATACGCGATATGCACAAAAGAAACGGTTCAAAGTTGAAGTGATTGATTATCAAGCTGGTGATGAAGCCGGTATTAAATCTGTCACCATTCTCATTAAAGGTGCATATGCATATGGGTATCTAAAAGCAGAACGTGGCGTGCACCGCTTGGTTCGTATTTCCCCATTTGACTCCAATGCCAGAAGACATACATCGTTTGCATCATGTGATGTTATGCCTGAAATTAGTGATGAAATTGACATTGACTTAAAAGATGAAGATTTAAAGATCGATGTTTATCGAAGTGGTGGTGCAGGTGGCCAATCTGTCAATACGACTGATTCGGCTGTTAGAATTACGCATTTACCAACAAATATCGTTGTCACATGTCAAAATGAACGCAGTCAGCTCAAGAATAAAGAACAAGCGATGTCCGTCTTAAAAGCCAAACTCGTTCAAGAAGAGATTAGAAAACAAGAAGAAACATTACGTGCTATTAAAGGTGAACAAAAAGATATTGCATGGGGTTCACAAATAAGAAGTTATGTGTTCCATCCCTACCAAATGGTTAAGGATCATCGAACAAACTACGAAGTTTCACAAGTCGATTTAGTCATGGATGGCGACATCGATGGTTTTATAAATGCTTATTTAAAAGCAGGTGAATAAATGAAATACGCTAAATTACGTGAAATCCTAGAGATAACAGTAGGAGTGATCTTACTTTCTTTAGGTTTCTATTTCTTTTTACTACCTTTGAACTTAGTCATTGGTGGTGTCATGGGTATATCAGTACTCATTCAAGATGTCATATCTGTTAGTTTATTTATGTATATAGCAAATATTGTTTTACTCTTTTTAGGACTCTTCTTTTTAGGTAAAGTATTCTTCTTTAAAACGGTTTATGCAACCTTACTTTCTCCATCCATTATTTGGATTTTAGAATTAACGATAAGAAGTGATTATTTCATGGAAGAAATGACAGAAAGTCCACTGTTAATTGGTGCTTTATTTGGCGGTTTATTCATCGGTTCAGGATTAGGCATTGTCTTAAGAAATAATGCAACAACTGGTGGTATGGATATCGTCCAAAATATTATGAAAAAATATCTACATATTCCATTTTCCACAGCAATGTATATTACTGATGGTATTATTATCGGGATTGCAATCTTAATTAACTTTCAGTTAGGTTTATATGCTGTCTTTGCGATGTTGTTTTCTGGATTTATTATTGATCGGATATCGATTGAAGGTAAAGCAGGATATACAGCATTTATTGTTTCGAAGGAATCAAAGAAAATTCAAGATATGATTTATGAACGACTCGATCGAGGAATTACAAAAATTAAGGTCGTTGGTGGATTCTCAAACGAAGAAAAAGATATGATTGTTTGTACAGTTGATCGCGCACAACTTTATAATTTTAAACGGATCATTAAAGAAGCAGATCCTCATGCATTTACATTTGTTACGCGAACAAAAGAAGCATTAGGTATTGGTTTTAGCAGGGAGGGAGCACAGTGGTAGGCAAAAAATTAGGTATTCTCTTTTTAGCTGCTGTCATCTTAGCCTTTTTAACTGGATATTTTGCAAAGGATTTGATGCCTGCTTTTCAGTCTGGAAACACATCAGATTCTTTTGATTTAATTACCGATTATTTAATTGATAATTATTACTATACACTTGATGATGAAGCGATTGATCAAGCATATATTGATTCCTTGTATCAAATGGTTGCAACATATGCTAAAACATATAATGATCCCTATACACGGATTTATGCGATACCGCAAACCGCAGTTGTTAGATATGATGAAGTCTATATAGGTATGGGAATATCGATAGAAGTTGTTGATCAAGCACTAAAAATCGTTGATGTGAATAAAGATAGTGATGCATTTACAAAAGTTATACCTGGAGATTTAATTATTGGTGTTGTGATATATGAAGAGGAAGTGCTATTTGCTGAACTAAGTCAGAGTGAAGATATGTTGACTTATTTAACACCAAACGATCTATCAAGTCTTACATTACTCATTCAAACACAAGATCAAGAAGTCATCGAGGTGGAAATACTCATCTCTGAAATTGAAACTCCATCGGTTGAAACCATCACCATTGATGATCCATCGATTGCTTATATTAAAATCAACCAATTTAATGCATTCATGGATGCAACCTATAGTCCAGGGACAAGTTTTTTATTCAAACAAACCTTATCCGCATTAGAAACGAGCACATTACTTGAAAATCCTGAAACAAAAACGCTCATTATTGATTTAAGAGATAATCCTGGTGGAGCGCTCACTGCACTTCATAATGCTTATGCAGATCAAGATATTCATATCCCAGGTATCATTCAAGAACTCTTACCAAGATCACTTGAAAAACCGATTTTCTCCATGGTTCCAAGAGATGAGAGTTTAACTCGAACATTTAATAATACACGACTAGAAAAGAAACCTTATGACATTAGGGTTTTAGTCAATGAATATTCAGCTTCTGCATCTGAAGTTTTAGCAGCTACCCTTTTTACAAATGGTGGTTATACCGTTTATGGTCAACCAACATATGGTAAAAATGTTTATCAAAGTTCAGTCAGCTTATTTAACTACAAAGGTGTTGAATATGGGCTTACCTATACAGAAGGTAAATGGTTTTATGATGGCGATAAAAATGTTTTTGATAACCCTATTCCTGTTGTTGAAATCAATCAAGAAGGATTACTTACGCTAGACATACCGATGTATTCAGGTGAGTTTGCTCTTGATGATGTTAGTTTAAGCTTAATGACATA
>SBGC01000064.1 GCA_006226985.1 Bacillota bacterium
CAAAAATCTGCAATAATGCGTTCTCTGACATCAGGTTCAATATCAACTTGTGTCTCAATATCGATAAAAGCGTCTAAAAAGAACCGATTCGTAAAGGGCATCGGTACATCATTTTGGTCAAAATATTTGTGAAATAAAAAGTCTCTAGCTAAACCTTGTTTCTTCTCGTTTCGTAAGTTTTTATATCTTTGGAATAAAATCATGATAAAGAGTAATATGCTAACGCCGATAAATCCGTAAACGATATAAAGTGCTGTCGTTATCGTCATGTTTTTAACCGTCTTTCTCTAAATCGCTTAATGTGACCGATGAGTTCTTCTGCAACAATCGGCTTTTGCATCATTAAATCAACATCTAAAGCATTTCCTCTTTTAATATTTTCCAGTGTTTTACTATGAGAAATCATGAAAAATGGAATATGATGATATTCTTCATATTCATTTAACATTTGTTTAAGTTGGAATCCATCAATTTTGGATAGATTAATTTCAGAGATAATTAAATCGATATGATAGATTTTGATAAGTTCTAAAGCTTGTTCAACACTTTGTGCTAAAACAACCTCATAATTAAGACGCTTGAATATTCTAAAAAGCATATTACGATTCATTTCATCTTCATCAACTAATAAAATCTTACCTTCAGATAAGACTGTCTTTTGTGTAACCTCGTCTTTAATATCGATTGATTGATTATCTTTAAGTAAAATCATTCGTTTCTCTAGTAGGTCAAAATAATTATTAATTTGTAGAAGTACAGGAATATCTTTTGATACATCATCTTCAATGATATATGATATCGAAACACTAACTTTTTCAATAAAAATATTTGATTGATTTACTTCGTTTTTAATATGTTGAATGAGTTTTTTGAGTCCAATCTTATTCGACTCTTTATCAAACAAATAGATACCAGGACCATATTGTTTATAGAGTTGTTGATGCGGTTGCAGTAAGTTTTGAACCACATAAGCCATATTTCTAATCGACTCATTTCCTGTTTCTTTACCATAACGCTTATTAAAATCAATTAACTGATCAAGTTGAATAAGCAAGATCGAAAATGATGATTCACGATCTCTTTGTTTCTCAAATTCAATCATTTCAGTTAAAACATTTTGGTAATATAAACCAGTGATTGGACATCTAAGTGCGTTTTCTTTAACCTTATCAAACTCATCTTGAAGTTCTTTCAGTCCTTTTTCTAGTGCTTGTCTTTGTTTTTCTAAATTGTCTTTTTCGACATTTAACTGCAAGACAAGCGATCGATAAATACTCGGTTGTTCAATTTTATAGATTTCCATATAACGATGAATAATAGGTTCTAATACAGATAACCATAGTAATCCTTTTTTAGCATAAATATACTCAAAGAAACCATGGTATAACTTATATCCTTCAAGTGTTGATTTTTTTAATTGTAATTGGTCTTGTTGCATGTGAAATGGAGACCCAATGAATAAATCCATAATCTCTCTTTTTGAAAAATACTTTGATAGTTGGACAAGTGATTGGTTCAAACATTCGTAAACATGTTGATCTTCTAATGTCAGGTATTTAGTCGAATACTGATTTGAATTATAAAAATCATGTTTATATAAATAATCGACTGCTAATTCTCTTAATTCATACTGGATAAGATGACCAAATAGCGGTAAAATTTGTTTTGTTTTTGTTTGTAAAATGACATCCAAAATAGGTTTGATATATAAACTGCTTGGCATATTTTCAAAATGGAATTGAAACATGTTTTTCAAAACTTGATCATTCGATATCGTTTCGTTACTGTAATAACTTGAAAGTAGTGAGGAAGTGAAAAAACTATGATCAATACTTGAATACGTCATAAACATTTGTGGAAATGGTAAAAAGGACATCGGATAAAAGTGTAAATACTCATTTTTACCTATTATTAGTTTATGGTTGATGTGTTCAATTTCGATGATTTCTAAATTGAGATGTGCGTTTTTTAATTGTTGTGCAAAATATTGATTGGTGACTATTTTTCCTGTATACCCATCATCAATAAGTTCGATTAAAACATTTAACGTGGATATATGAATGTACTGTAAAACAATAAATTTTATATGTTCAATTGTTGTATATTTTTCAATCGCAATCTTTAATAAATCATATTTATGTAGTGGTGTTAAGTCCATTAATACAAAATAGTCGCTGACATTCAATAGATAGCAATTATATGCCCATTTTGAGTCAACGACAAAAGGTCCTAAATGTATGATATTCTGTTTTACTTCGATAGCTTTTTTAATTTCTTCCATAAAAAAACCCCTATCTGTCTATATTTATTATAACATGGTAGGGGTTTAATAAAATTAAAAACTATTTAATATTTAATTTTCTTGCTGTTTTTTCGATAATATTTGCTGCTGTTTCTAGCTGTTCTCGAGAATGTAAAGCAGAAACCATGCAACGGACGCGTCCTTTACCTTTAGCAACAGTTGGAAAGACAATACCCGATACATAAACACCATTATTTAAAAGTGCTTTTGAAAACTCCATAGTTAATGCTTCATCACCTATCATAATCGGCGTGATCGGTGTTTGACTAATACCTATATCAAACCCTTTTTCAACGAGTAAAGATTTGAAATATCGTGCATTTTCCCATAGTTTATCGGTATACTCTGTCGATTCATCAAGCATCTTGAAAGCTTCAATAATCGCTGCTGCTGCTGCAGGCATCATTGCTGTTGAAAAGAGGAGAGGTCTACCACGATGGAGTAACCATTCTTTCATACCTTCAGAACCGCACACATAACCACCAACAACACCAATCGCTTTAGATAGTGTTCCAATAATAAAATCCACTTGTCCATGAAGATTAAAATGATCAACAGTTCCTCTTCCAGATTTTCCTAAAACACCTGAACCATGAGCATCATCCACATAGGTCAATGCTTTATATTTCTTCGCTAAGCGCACGATTTCAGGTAGATTAGCAATATCTCCATCCATAGAAAATACACCATCGGTAATGATTAAAACATTTTGATATTGTTCTCTTTTTTCTTTAAGAATTTCTTCAAGATGTGTCATATCACTATGTTTATAGACTGCTCGACTAGCTTTTGAAAGTCTGACACCATCAATAATCGATGCATGATTTAGTTCATCACTAATAATTAAATCATGTTCATCTGTGATGGCTTGAATAGCACCTGCATTGCATGCGAAACCTGATTGAAAAACAACTGCTGCTTGTTCTTTTTTGAACTTTGCAATCACTTGATCAAGTTCTTCATGGATGGTCATATTACCGACAATGGTACGTACTGCGCCAGCACCAACACCATATTTTTCAATCGCATCGTGTGCGGCTCTTTTTAATCTTGGATGACTTGCAAATCCTAAATAATTATTCGATGATAAGTTAATAACAACTTTACCATTCAACTTGATAATCGCTTCACAAGGACCATCATTAACTGGAAGTTTACGATAAACACCTTGTCTTTTCAATTCTGTGACCTTAAAATCTAAATACGACATAAGGACCTCCTTTATCTTATGGAATTAATACAACCTTACCACTATTTCCTGATTGCATAACTTTAATACCTTCTTCGAAATCATCTAAACTGAACGTGTGTGTGACGATTTTCTCCAAATCGAGTTTACCACTTTTGACAAGCTCAGTCACTTGATCCCATGTCTTAAACATAAGTCTTCCAACGACGCCGTAAATTGAGATGCCTTTAAAGACAACATCATTCGATAAATCGATTTCTATGTTTTGTGGAACGATACCAAGTAAAGACATCTTTCCACCAGCTTTTACATACTTAAATGCTTGTTCAATAGCTGTTTTATTTCCAGAAAATTCTGTGACAACATCGACACCTAAACCATTGGTTTCCTCGAGAACTCTTTGAATAACATCTTCTGTTTTAGGATTAATGACAACATGTGCTCCAAGTTCTTTTGCAAGTCTTATACGGTAATCATTAACTTCAATCGCAATGATTTTTTTAGCTCCAACAGCTTTCGCTATGTTTACACCAAATAATCCAATAGGTCCGCATCCGACGACTGCAACTGTTTTGTCTTTAATATCAAAATGCAACATGGTATGAACAGCATTACCAAGAGGTTCTTGAATGGATAAGTATTTTGGATCAATGCCAGAACGATTAACAATCAAGTTCTGAGCTGGCATTTTTGCGTAGTCTGCAAAACATCCATCGGTGTCAACACCAATGATTTTTGTATTTTGACAAATGTGGTATTCACCACGTTTACAAAATTCACATTCATTACATACAATATGTGTTTCAGCAGAGACAATATCTCCTACCTTAATGTCTTTTACATCACGACCAATTTCTAACACTTTACCACAAAATTCATGACCGACAGTAAGTGGTGGTTTTATTCTACCTTGGCTCCAACGATCCCAATTATAGATGTGTACATCTGTACCACAAATTGAAGTAGCCAATATCTTAACAAAGACCTCATGAGGTTTGATATTGCTTGGAACTTCCTTTTTTGTCATTTTAAAACCAGGAGTACGACTCTCCTTGATGATAGCTCTCATTTCCATGTGTAAAAAGTTCTCCTTATATGAAATTCATCGCTTCTTTAATTCTTATTATACGCCATCTTATTCGATTTTAAAAGTCATTTTCACCATTCATTTACAAATCGTGTAAACGCTTACTTATTTTGTCGTAAAATTAAATATTTTTGAATAGCCATAATTGTTTTTGCATCTTTTATGATGTTTTTTTCAAGCATTTCTTGAGCTTCATCACATGTGACAAGCATCACCTCGACATGTTCATCTTCATCTTGAGATTTAGGATGTTCTATTTTTTCACAATCATAAGCGATGAAGATATCGATGACTTCGTTGCTGTAACCTAAACATGTGAAAAATTGAATAAAATGATCCATTTTTTCTGATGCATATCCTGTTTCTTCTTCTAATTCTCTTTTTGCACATGATAATGGATTTTCATCAATAGCATCTTTTTTCCCTGCTGGAATTTCAATACTCATATCT
This sequence comes from Bacillota bacterium, assembly GCA_006226985.1. GTDB lineage: Bacteria > Bacillota_I > Bacilli_A > Acholeplasmatales > Acholeplasmataceae > Peloplasma. Next base: position 5,029 of record SBGC01000064.1, read on the forward strand.
CTTATAGGATATCGATATTGTGTAGTTAGTATGATTTTTTGATCTTTTGTTAAGGGGAGAATTGCTGCTGCTCCAGGATGATCAATGAACACGCGTTCTGTAATCTTACCATCATGTAATTCTACCTGATCTTCATATAGTGTCATGAAATGACATGAATAGATTTTTTTACTTGATTTTGTTTTTTCAATCATGATTCACCTATGGGAGTAATTTAAAATTCATCACAACAGGATTGTGATCTGAATATTGAAACTCATCATGAATTGTATAAGCTCTTGCTTCAGTCATTTCATCATTATAAGGCAGAATTTCAATGTTATCTGATACGATGAAACCATCGATAATATAATATTGTGTGTTCTCGGATTCAGGATCATATGGTTGATTAAGAAGTCTGCAACTTGGATGGTTGACATCTATCATGAATGAATAACCTGTTGGCAAATAATTATCTTCAATCGTGAAGGCCTGATACAGTCCATCAATTTCTGGGTAGATATCTTTCGCATCTGGGAACGTTTGATTAAAATCTCCACCAATTAAAACATAATTTCCGAGCAGCTGCTGTTCTTCCATAAATTCCTTTAGGAAAGCCATTTCAGCTTGTCTTAGTGATCCATCACCATCGTAGGCAGACATATGCAGATTGACGATCATTAATTTTTTATCTGAACCTTCAATTTCAAAATCAGAAACCATCATTGCTCTTTTTAAATTAGCTACACGTAGCGGCCAGCTAAAAGATCCAGGGAATTGATATCGTATACTTTCTTCTACTTGATAACTTGCAAGAGTTGCTAATCCAGATTCAACATAGCCAATATAGTCTGTAAGCGATAATGGAAAAGGTACAAAGATGGCTTTAAAATTATACGCAAATTGCGTTGAATAAAAGGGACCTACTTCATTTTTTATAGCATCTAGTTGGTTAATTTCATAACTTCTTCTTGATTTTAAATCAACTTCTTGCAAAAGATAAAAATCGGAAGTATATGTAGATAGTAAGTTGTTAATACCCTCTAAATATTCTTCAACAACAGACTTTGAACTTGGACGACCATTTTTACCACCATCCATCACAAAATCTTCATCTGCCCCAAGACCTGCATAGCCAATGTTAAATGTCATCACTTTTAGTGATTGATCGAGTGTAACTTTCTCTGTTTGATTGTCGTTTATTTCAATTGTTTCTATATCTTCTGGTCGATACTCATAAAACGTTAAAACCCCGACAAAAACACCAGCGACGATTATAATCGTCAGAATCGTAATGATGAGTACCTTGATTAATTTAATCATAGAAAAGCCCTCGTTCTCTATAGTTTTTTATGCCTTCATTATACATCATATGATAAAAAAAGGCTTTTAGTTAGCCTTTAATCTACTTTTTTTGTTTGATAAATCGCAATTTGATCTTTTACTATATTTCCACCATAAATATCATAGGATACAATGACTGGAAAATGATCAACTTCAAGCTTATATATGGCTTCAGCACCTAGATCGTGATAAGCGATGACTTCACTTTTAGTAACTTTTCGAGATAATAATGCACCTGCACCACCGACAGCTTGCATATAGACTCCTTGATATGTAATCATACCCTTAATAAACTCGTCACTTCGATCACCTTTACCAATCATGATCTTAAGTCCTTCTTGCATCAGTTTTTGACTATATGCATCCATGCGATAGGATGATGTTGGCCCACATGAACCAATAGGACGACCAGGTTTTGCTGGTGTAGGTCCAACATAATAAATAACTTGACCCTTAAAATCAAAGGGTAAATCTTTATGTTGTTCGATATCTTCGACTAAACGCTTATGAGCGGCATCTCTACCAGTATAAATAACGCCTGAAATCTCGACGAGATCACCTGCTTTTAATGTCTTTATATCTTGCTCAGAAATCGGTGTTATTAAATGATGTTTCATGATTTTTCCCCCTTAGATAACAATTTCTTTATGTCTAGATGCATGGCATTGTAAATTAATAGCAACAGGTAATGATGCAATGTGACAAGGATATGATTTTATACGGACAGAAAGGGCGGTCGTTGTTCCGCCAAAACCCATAGGACCAACTCCTAAAGCATTAATCTCTTCTAAAAGTTCTTTTTCAAGTTTAGCAAGAATTGGATCTGGATTAATTTCATCTAAATCCATAAAAACAGCTTCTTTAGCAAGTAATGCTGCTTTCTCTAAATTCCCACCTAATCCAATACCAACAATGAGCGGTGGACAAGGTTTTCCTCCCGCATAAAAAATGGTATGGAGAACAAGCTTTTTAATACCTTCGATGCCATCACTTGGGACAAGCATTTTCACTAAGCTCATATTTTCACTACCAGCACCCTTTGGTGCAAGTAAGATTTTAACCTGATCACCTTGAACAAATTTCACATGAATGATTGCAGGTGTATTATCATTAGTGTTTACACGATCTAGTGGATGTCTTACAACGGATTTTCTTAAGTACCCTTCATGATAAGCACTTCTTACACCTTCATTGATGGCATCATATAAATCGCCACCTTCAAGATGAACATCATATCCGATTTCTAAAAATAAAACAACGACACCTGTATCTTGACACATTGGCTCTTTGTTTTCTGAAGCAATGATATCATTTTCGATAATTTGTTCTAATACATTTTTACCAATGTCAGACTTTTCTTGTTTAAGTGCTAATCGCAAGCGATTAATAAATGAATTGCCAATATCAAAATTGGCATCCATTGCAAGTTTTTTTACTGCTTCTTTGATTGCTGATACATCTAAATTTCTCATAATCTTCACCTAAAGTCATTATATCATCAAAAAGTCTAAATTAAAACTAAGATAGAGGTTGTATTTTGATGTATTTTGTAATAAAATACACTTGTATGTAAGCGTTTTACTTTTTTTATGTAAAAACATAGTTACGTTCATGCCGGAGGATATATGAAGTCAATTGTTATTGGAGTAATTGGAGCTGATGTTCATGCTGTTGGAAATCGAATTATTGAGTACACGTTAACTCGCGAAGGATATAACGTCGTTAATGTAGGCGTGTTATCAACTCAAGAAGATTTTATCAATGCAGCAATCGAAACATCAGCTCGTTTAATTTTAGTCTCATCTTTATACGGTCATGGGGAATTAGATTGCCGTGGGATGCGTGAAAAATGTGATGAAGCTGGTTTAAAAGATATTTTATTATATGTCGGTGGAAATATCGTTGTTGGTAAACAAGATTTTGAAGAAGTTGAAAAACGATTTAAAGCCATGGGTTTTAATCGTGTTTACCCACCAGGTGTAACAATTGATGATGTTTTAGAAACCATTAAAGCAGATCTTGGGGAATAATATGAAGTATTACTTACTTGTCGATTTTGGTTCAACTTTTACCAAATTAACAGCTGTTGATTTAGAGAAAGAAGACATCATCGGAACTGCGAAAGCAATAACAACGGTTGAAACCAATATTATCGATGGCTACGAAGAAGCTTTGTACAAACTTAATCAATCTATGAATCAAACCATCAAGTTTGACAAAATCGTTGCGTGTTCTTCTGCTGCTGGTGGACTTAAAATGGCGGCTATTGGACTAGTTGAGGAATTGACTACTGAGGCAGCACGCCGCGTGTGTCTTGGTGCAGGCGCAAAAGTCGAACTTGTTTTATCACATCACATCAATCGATCTGAAGTACAAAGCATCATCGATAAAAAAATTGATATCATCTTACTAGCTGGTGGTGCTAATGGTGGTAATAGTGAGTGTGTTATTTTTAATGCAAAACAGATTGCACAGTCAACCATCGATGTTCCCATCATTTTTGCAGGTAACAAAGATGCAGTTGATGAAATCACTGATATATTTACGCAAGCTGGTAAACATTTCCATATTTGCGAAAATGTTATGCCTAAAATTAATGTATTAAACATTGAAAGTGCAAAAGATAAAATTAAAGATATTTTTGTGAAAAATATTATTGAAGCAAAAGGTATCAAAAAAATTGAAGAAGAAATTGATCAAGTGATCTTACCAACTCCTCATGCTGTATTAATGGCAGCAGAGCTTTTATCTAAAGGTTATTTAGATGAATCTGGTTTAGGTGACTTGATGATGATTGATATTGGAGGAGCAACCACAGATGTGTATTCACTTGCTGATGGTCTTCCTAAACAAATGAATGCCGTGATGTCTGGTTTAGAAGAACCTTATGCCAAACGAACTGTTGAAGGCGATTTAGGGATGCGTTATTCTGCATTAGGTATCCTGCAAGCTATGACACATCAAGAAATCAATACATTTCATAAACACGATGTAGACATGATTAAAGAAACACATTTGAGAAACGAAAATATTGCATTCATCCCTCTAACAGAGCGTGATTTTCAAATTGAGGATATGCTTGCATCAAAATGTGTCGATGCAGCAACTTCAAGACATGTAGGAACATTAACTTCTGTTTATACACCTCTTGGTATGATGTATCATCAAGTGGGTAAAGATTTAACACAAACAAAATATTATATTGGGACAGGTGGCGTCGTTATTAATAGTAAAGACCCTATAGGTATTTTAAAGAATGGATTATCAAAAACGGATAAACCTACTGAATTAAGACCTTTAAATCCCAAATTCATGTTAGATAAAGACTATATATTATCAGCAATGGGCTTATTATCCATCGATCATCCAGATATTGCAATACGTATTATGAAAAAACGCATGATTCTAATCTAGGAGAAAAATATGCAACTTGAGAACAAAAAATGGTCACTTGAAAAGTTTTTGGAAGTCAGAAAAGACGTTTTGAAAACGTGGCCGACTGGTAGTGATCCACTACTTGATTTAGATGTGGCAGTTGAAACTTTGAGAAAAGTTCCAGCACATAAAAATTTCGCTTTAAAACTAATTGAAGCCAAAAAACAAAATCGCACCATGCTACAACCAAGAGCAGGGGTTGCATTATTATCAGAACATATTGAACTGATGAAACATTTAGAGGAAGCTGGTGCTGACTTTTTACCTTCTACTATAGATTCCTATACCAGACAAAACAGATATCAAGAAGCTGAAGAAGGCATTAAAGTAAGTCAACAGCAAGGTCGTTCATTACTTAACGGTTTTCCAGCAGTTAACCATGGTGTTAAAGCATGTATGGAAGTTTTGGCAAATGTTAATGTCCCACTTCAAGCACGTCATGGAACACCTGATGGTAGACTTCTTGCTGAAATCACACATGCTGCAGGTTGGACATCAAATGAAGGTGGAGGAATTTCGTATAATCTTCCTTATGCTAAAAATATATCACTTGCTGACTCTATTTACTATTGGCAATATTGTGATCGTTTAGTTGGATACTATGAAGATCATGGAATTTCAATTAACCGTGAACCCTTTGGTCCTTTAACAGGAACACTTGTTCCGCCATCAATAGCGATAACGATAGGTATTATTGAAGCACTTTTAGCAGCTGAACAAGGTGTTAGAAACATTACTGTAGGTTATGGTCAATGTGGAAATATGATTCAAGACGTTGCAGCTATTCATATGCTTGAAGAACTTACGAATGAATATTTAAAAAAATATGGTTATAAAGATGTTTTTGTGACGACTGTTTTCCATCAATGGATGGGAGGATTCCCTAAAGATGAAGCGATGGCTACCGGTTTAATATCGATGGCTTCTACAGTTGCTCAGCTCGCTGGTGCTACTAAAATGATTACGAAAACACCTTATGAATCCATTGGTGTTCCAACAAAAGAAATTAATGGTGTTGGTATTCGCGCATCAAAAATGGTAACAAGATTACTCGCTGAACAACGCATGCCAAACTCATTTAAACTTGAAGAAGAAAAAACAATGATTCGTAAAGAAGTCCATTGTTTACTCGATAAAGTATATGAACTAGGTCATAATGACTTGGCACAAGGTGCTGTTAAAGCATTTGAACTTGGTGTCATCGATGTACCGTTTGCACCAAGTAAACAGAATTTAAACAAAGTGATGCCTGCAAGAGACAATGAAGGATGCGTTAGAATCCTTGAGTTTGGAAATCTTGCATTCACTGAAGATATTAAAGCATTTCATACTATGAAGTTACAAGAAAGGGCAATTGCTGAAGGAAGACCTGTGACATTCCAAATGACTGTAGATGATATTTATGCGGTTAGTAACGGAAAACTCATCGGCCGACCACACAAAGGATAATTACACATGAAAATCGTCGATGTCTTATTTACAAAAAGTTATACAGGTTTCTATTTTGATGATCAAAAAGCAATTAAAAAAGATGCTATACAAAATGGTTTTATGTATGTCGGTGAACCACAAACAGATGGATTCAAACAGATTAGAGTCCCTGGAGAAGCTATTTCAATACAACTCGTTTTAGAGAACGGTGATGTAGGTATAGGTGATTGTGCTGCAGTTCAATATTCAGGAGCAGGTGGTAGAGACCCACTCTTTTTAGCTGAAGATTATATTCCCTACTTAGAAAAACACATTAAACCTTTACTCATTGGTGAAGATGTATCATCTTTTAAACAACTATCAGAAAAATATGATCATATGATCGTTGAAGGAAAAAGATTACATACTGCTATGCGATATGGTATATCACAAGCTTTACTATCAGCTACTGCTGCTGCTACAAAAAGAACACTTGCTGAAGTCATTAGAGATGAATACAACCCAACACATCATATTTTGAAAAGAGTTCCTATTTTTGCTCAATCAGGTGACGATAGATACAACAACGTTGATAAAATGATTTTAAAAAGTGTTGATGCAATGCCACATGCATTAATCAACAATGTTAAAGATAAATTAGGTTATCAAGGTGAAAAACTTATTGCTTATGTTAAGTGGATGAGAGATCGCATCTTGGCATATAAATTAACAAATGATTACAATCCAATCCTTCATGTTGACGTGTATGGAACGATCGGAATCGCATTTCATAACGATATTGAAAAAATCGTTGATTATTGCAAAGAACTTGAAGATGCAGCGAAACCTTTTATGATTCGTCTAGAAGGTCCAATCGATACAGGTGATCGTGAAGGCACGATGATTGCACTTCGTGATATCACAAAACGCATCGATGAAGAAAAAATTAATGTTGAAATCGTTGCTGATGAATGGTGTAATACATATGAAGACATCGTTTACTTTGCTGATAACAAAGCTGGTCATATGTTACAAATTAAAACACCAGATTTAGGTGGTTTAAATAATATTGCAGAATCAATTCTATACTGTAAACAAAAAGGTATTGGAGCGTATTGTGGAGGCACGTGTAATGAAACAAACGTTTCTGCAATAGCGACAACGAATGTAGCGATTGCATGCAATGCTGATCTTTGTCTTGCAAAACCTGGTATGGATGTCGATAGTGGATTTATGATTGTTAAAAATGAAATGGAACGTGTACTAGCACGTGCAAATAGAGGAAAATAGGTGAATGCATGAAAATTGCAACCGCAGGAACACTTGAATCTAATGATTGTTTAATGACCGTGCAATCTCATCAAGGTATTAAAATTGAGATTGAAAGCATTGTCTTTGACCAATTTGGTGACCAGATTGAAAAAGTCATTAGAGATACTTTACAAGAACTAAAAATAACAAATATACATGTCATGTGTAAAGATAAAGGAGCGCTTGATTACTGTATCAAAGCTCGTTTAATCACTGCAATTCAAAGGTTAGGTGATTCATATGCGTCGTAGTTTATTATTTATACCATCTAATGCGCCTGCAATGTTGCAAAATGCAGATGTTTTTGCTGCTGATGCTGTTATTTTTGATTTAGAAGATTCTGTCATTGTTGATCAAAAAGATGCAGCTAATGTTTTATTAAAAGAATATTTACAACAGTTTTCAGATTTATCTATGGAAAGAATTGTAAGAATCAATGGGCTTGACACACCTTTTTTTGAAAATGATTTAGAGTTAATTGTTTCTGATCACATTGACACACTCATGATACCAAAGGCAAGCTATGATGATCTATTGAACTTATCTAAGAGACTTGATAAAATTGAAAAACAACGAAAAATGCATAAAAAGATTCAGATCATTCCTATCATTGAACTTGCAAAATCTTTAATCGACATTGATCGTATTGCATCACTGCCTCGTGTGAATGGTTTATTATTAGGTGCTGAAGATTTAGCAACAGACCTTGAAGTTGAAAGAACTGAAATTGGACAAGAAATTTTTTATGCTCGGTCAAGAGTTGTTATTGCAGCAAAAGCTAATCAAATCGATGCAATCGATACGCCTTATACACATACTGACAATTTAGAAGGTCTAGTTAAAGATGCAACATTTGCTAAATCACTCGGTATGAATGCAAAAGCTTGCATTCATCCCAATCAAATTGATGAAGTTAATCGTATTTTTTCACCTTCCTTAAAGGATATCAATTATGCAAAGAAGGTTCTTCTTGCACAAGATGAAGCCATCAAAAATCAAAAAGGTGCTTTTTCTGTAGATGGAAAGATGATTGATAAGCCAATTATTATGCGATGTGAAAAAATCATCGAAAAAGCGAAAAAATGGGGTTTAGTATCATGGGACAAATAAACGCATTAAATCGCTTAGTTCCTGATCAATTTATACCCTATGGTTCAATGGTTGAACCTAAGCATAAATGCAAAAAGATCCTCGCTACAAACAAGGAAAAAGTGATCCAATCTATTTCTCAAATCTTTGATATCATTCCAATCACTGACGGAATGACTTTATCTTTCCATCATCATTTACGTAATGGTGATGGTGTTTTAAATATGGTTGTTGAAGAAATTAAAAAAAGAAGTTTAAAAAATATCTCCTTAGCTCCAAGTGCTATTTTTCCAATTCATGAACCACTTGTTTCACTCATTGAAAACGGTCAAATAAATAACATTTACACAAACTATTTAAATGGTCCAGTTGCTGATGTCATCCAAAAAGGATATCTAAAAGGTTTATTAATCATGGATACACATGGTGGTAGACCACGTGCCATTGAATCCGGTGAGTTAACAATTGATGTCGCATTTATAGCTGTTCCTACTTCAGATCATTTTGGCAATGGAAATGGCATCGATGGAAAAAGTGCATGCGGTACATTAGGATATGCTATACCCGATTTATATTACGCAAAACATAAAATTGTTATCACAGATCATTTAGTAGATCAAGTAGACGTCATTGATATCGATGGTACATATGTTGATTATATCGTACCTGTAGATAAAATTGGAGATCCTAAAGGCATTGTATCTGGAACGACGAAACCAACCAAAGATCCGATTCAACTAAAAATTGCGAAAGATACCGCTAAACTCATCGATGAACTTGGTGTTATCAAAGATGGATTTAGTTTTCAAACAGGAGCAGGTGGTACAAGTTTAGCTGTCGCTTTAGATGTGAAACATAAAATGATCGAACGACACATTAAGGGTTCGTTTGCATCTGGTGGTATTACAAATTTCTTAGTTGAAATGCATGAAAACGGCTTATTTGAGCGTTTATATGACGTACAATGTTTCGATTTAGAAGCAATTGAATCATATAAAAGAAATAAGAATCACCTATCAATGAGTTCATCTGAGTATGGAAATCCAGATGAAAAGAATCCAATCGTTAATCAACTTGATGTTGTTATTCTTGGTGCAACAGAAATCGATACATCCTTTAATGTCAACGTAACAACAGATTCTCACGGGAAAATTATTGGAGGTAGTGGTGGCCATTCTGATACAGCTTATGGAGCTAAACTAACCATCATTACAACAAATCTTTTAAAGTCTAGAACTTCAATGATTAAAGATCATGTAACAACCATTACCACACCTGGCTCTTCCATTGATTGCGTAGTTACAGAACGTGGGATTGCAATTAATCCACTTAGAAAAGATTTAATTGAAGCTTTAAAACAATCATCCC
>SBGC01000104.1 GCA_006226985.1 Bacillota bacterium
ATATTATTAAATTAAAACATTATTATGCATTTAACAATATTATCATATAGTTTGTAAATAGTCAATGGTTTCTTTCATTTTTTAGCAGAAAGAATCCAATAGCCCTTGATTTTATCAAGGATAGTGACATGACCAAAAAGTGATTCTAATTTGGCTACAGTCGAGGGTGCACCTTGTTTCTTTTGAATCACAACATACAAAATACCACCGGTTTTTAGTTTTTGGAAAGCTTGCTCATATAAGGCAAATATCGTCTGTTTTCCAGCACGAATCGGTGGATTCGTTAAAACAATATCAACTTCTTCTACTATATTTTCAAATAAAAAACCTTGGTTAATAGAGACATTTTTCAACTGATTGATACGACTATTTTTAATAGCAAGATCAACCGCACGTTGATTAATATCAGACATATAAACACACGTGTTTGGATAGGTTTTAGCAATGTATAAACCGATAGGTCCATACCCGCATCCCATATCAACAACCTTAAGTGGTTCTTGTGATAAATCAATATTTTCAAGTAAAACACGTGTCCCGTAATCAAGACTCATCTTGCTGAAAACACCACGATCTGTTTCCAGTTTTAACGTTGTTTGTCTAATTTTTACATCGATTGTTTGAACATCATGATTCAATGTTTCGTCATTCGTATAATAGTGACTCATTGGACCCCCATACACAGCGAAAAAACCCGAGAATATTTCTCAGGTTAATCTTCGCGATAATTAAAAACTACTTGATTTCAACAGTTGCACCAGCGTCTTGTAAAGCTTGCTTTAATGCTTCTGCATCTTCCTTCTTAATCTTTTCTTTGATGACTGCATCTGGAGTTTCAGTTAATGTCTTAGCATCAGCTAATCCTAAACCAGTTGCTTCACGTACAACTTTGATAACTGCAATTTTGTTTGCACCAAAAGTCTTAAGAATAACATTAAATTCTGTCTTTTCTTCTTCAACTGCTGCTGCCGCTGCTGCTGGAGCTGCTGCTACTGCTGTTGGGTCAATACCAAATTCTTCTTTTAATCCGTCAACTAAGTCTTTGATTTCTAATAAAGTCATTTCTTTTAAAGCTTCAATGAAAGCTGCTTTTGTTAATTTAGCCATGTTTAAATTCCTCCTAATTTTTTATGCTTCGTTACTGCTAATCATGTTAAGACCAACTGCTAATTCGCGTAATGGTGTTAACATACCTACTGCTAACATAGTGAGTAGTGTTTCTCTTGATGGTAATGTTGCTAATGCGGAAATTTGATCAACTCCGACGACTTTACCCTCTACAATTCCTGCATGAATTTGCACAACTTTGTTGTCTTTCGCAAAATCGTAAACGATTTTTGCTGGTGCAACAACATCTTGAAAACTGATTGCTAAAGCTTTAGCGCCCACAAGTGAGTCTGCTAATTCTTCGTATCCAGCAGCAATCGATGCTCTTCTAGAAATGTTGTTCTTGTATACTGTGACTTCACAGCCTGCTTCTCTTAATTGGTGACGTAGTTTTGTAAATTGTTCTACAGTCAAACCAGGATAATCGAAGGCAACAACGGTTGTAGCACGTCCAAGCTTTTCAGTTAATTCACGTACGGCCTCAACCTTACGTTCGATAATTGCTTTTTGCATGAAATGCCTCCTTTTCAAAAATAAAACTCTCTTAAGCACAAAGACAAAAGAGAGATCATCAGTTATGATTTTCACCTCGGTAGGAAATTAAGCAATTGCACCCACTGTCTTTGGCTATTAAATTCTTTTTAACTAATTGTTATGCGCGTAATGATGATTCATCAATACGAACACCAGGACCCATACTTGATGAAACAGTGATGTTTTTCATGTATGTACCTTTAACAGTTGTTGGTTTGATACGGTTGAGTTGATCATATAAAGTCTTCACATTGTCTTTTAATTGAGCTTCTGTAAATGATACACGACCGATTGGTGCGTGAATGTTACCAACTTTATCAACACGATATTCAATTTTACCATTTTTAATTTCAGATACTGCTTTTGCAACATCCATTGTTACAGTGCCTGTCTTAGGGTTTGGCATTAAGCCTTTAGGTCCTAAGATACGACCAAGTTTACCAAGTTGTCCCATCATATCTGGGGTTGCTACCATGACATCAAAGTCAAACCAGCCACCAGCGATTTGTTGGATGAGTTCTTGTGCACCGACGTGATCAGCTCCAGCAGCTTGTGCTTCTTTTGCTTTTTCGCCTTGCGCAATAACTACAACGCGGGAAACTTTACCTGTACCGTGTGGTAAAACGATAGCGCCTCTTAAGTTTTGTTCAGCTTTTCTTGGGTCAAGATTTAAGCGGAACGCTGCTTCAACTGTAGCATCAAACTTAACAAATGAGGTTTTCTTGACTAAAGCTACCGCTTCGTCAACAGCATAATTTTTCGTTCTATCGATTAATTTTGCTGCCTCAAGGTATTTCTTTCCTCTTTTCATATTCTTCCTCCTAAAATGTGGTCTAGCGGGATATCCTCCCACAATTTAGATAGCTAGCTAACTAAATTATTCTACTACTGTGATACCCATATTGCGTGCTGTACCTTCAATAATTTTCATTGCTGCTTCAACAGTGTACGCATTTAAGTCAGGCATCTTTCTTGTTGCAATTTCTCTTACTTGAGCTTTTGTAATGGTAGCAACTTTATCTTTCTTAGCATTTTTAGAGCCAGATTGAATGTTTGCAGCTTTTTTAAGTAAGTCACTTGCAGGTGGGGTTTTCGTAACAAATGAGAATGTACGGTCATCATAAACTGAAATGATAACTGGCACAACAAATCCCATTTGATCCTTAGTTGCTTCGTTAAATTGTGAACAGAATGCTGGAATATTAACTTGAGCTTGACCAAGTGCTGGACCGACTGGTGGAGCTGGGTTTGCTTTTCCTGCTGCTATTTGTAATTTAACAACTTTTACTACTTTTTTTGCCATGAGACACAACCTCCTTCTTTACATAAGTATGTGGTACGAATTCATTCTTCCACTATGGTGTGTTTTCACACGCGATATTATTCTATCATTTAGGGTTTCGAATGTCAATAATAAACTTTGATTTACATTCGTTTTCATCGAAAGTACAAAAATAAAGAGCAAATACCTAAGCACTGCTCTTTAATCGTTAAGTTCATATATATATGTTGTTGGATTATATGTCCAAATTGAAGTTGAGAACGAACCGTAATTTGTTGTCCAATATGTATTATCAAGTGTGCTTCTATTCGTTGTGTGCGTGAGATAACCAGGACTTTGACCTCTCATGTTTGTGTAGAGTGTTGATGTTGTAATTAGTATATATGTTGTTCCTGTAGACCAATAACTGACTTCAGCACTTCTGATATTTGTTGCAGTTACCGTGTTACCAATAGCACGAATAATCCCTGCATATGGTCTGCTTGATCGAAATCTTGCTTTTAAGTTACCAGCGAAGAATCCATCTGTAACTTCAAAGGTAGATCCTAGGTGACGACCTACAATACCTGCGGAACCACGATCTGTATTGGTACCTGGCGTATTAAGTAGAATATCTGCAAATACGACTACACGAGAAACCCTTACAATCGTTCCTGTTGCTGTATATCCGATGATACCACCAGCATTTGCATTAGTGGTTTGCACAATGCCTTCAACATAGACATCAAAAAATCTTAAATCAGTTCCTGATCCTTGAACGTAACCGACCATTCCACCACTCGAAATAGAATTACTGTTGGCTGTTGTATTGATATCAATGCCTTGTGCTTTAATGTTATTGAAATTTGATATACCTGATGATCCATTAAAACGACCAATGAGACCACCGACTGAATTTGCAGCAGTAACATTTGTATCAAATACTCTAACATTTAAAAACTCGTGACCAAAACCAAGTGACAATCCAACAACACCACCTGTTCCAAGTACTGTATTGGTTCCATTAATTGCAATCACAGAATTTTCAACGATTACATTGGTTAGGTTGAGTTTGGCTGCAGCATTGTTTGTTCCTATGACACCACCAGCGTTCGTTGTTGTTGTACTCGTTACAGAAGATGCTACTGTTGTATTTGAAAGATCTAAAGTATATCCTAAGAGTGAACCAATGACGCCACCATTACCTAGTGTAGTTGAGTTTAGTGTTGAACTTACTGATCCACCTACAATGTTTGTTCCGTCAATTGTTAATACACCGGATGTTTGTGTTGCATATCCAACAAGACCACCACTTGATGAGTTACTTGTTATAGTTGTTGTTTGAGAATCAACATCTGTAAAACTATGTCCTGAGCCTACGAGATATCCTACGGCACCACCTGCTCCAAGAGTAGTTCCTGTACCGTCTATCGTAACGTTCGTTGTATCAAGATCAATATTATTTAACGTAATGGTTGCTGTTGATGTGTTTGCACCAATAATACCACCTGCATTTGTTCCTGCTGTGCTGGTCACATCCGTACGAATAAACCCATTTTCAATCGTTGTTTGATAACCAATAAGTGTCCCAATGACGCCACCATTACCTGCAGTTGTACTAGCTAATGAACTTGAGATCGTATTGCCATCCAAACTGAAAGTATCGATGGATAAGTTAGTTGATGCTTGGGTTGCATAACCGATGATTCCACCTGAAGATGAAAGACTTGTTACTGTTGTGTTATTTACTTCAATATCATCAAATGTGTGATTTTGACCAACTAAATATCCGACAACACCACCAGCACCTAGGGTTGCTCCTGTTGTGTTTATTTGAATAACAGAATTGTTAACATCTATATTCGTAAAAGAGACTGTATTTGTGCCAAGCGTTGCACCAATAATACCACCAGCATTGGTTGCGTTAGGACTTGTCACTTCAACATCGACTGATATATTTTCAAGGGTTAAGTTAAAATTGTTAAGGGTACCAATCACACCACCATTACCATAAGTAGCTCCGGTGTAACCACCAGAAACAGTTGTGTTTAGAATACTCACATCCTTTATAATTGCGCTACCAGTTAAATTAGCATCATATACAAAACCAATAAGACCTCCAGCTAAAACGGACACGTTTTCGATTGAAGAGTTTGTAATATGGACATTTTCTATTAAGTTATTCTCGCCTTGTAATCGTCCAGCTAAAATACCTGAAGTATATGTATTTGATGCAGAATAATTTATGTTAATACTATCTAATGTAAGGTTTCGAATGGTAGCTCCTTCAAGGATACCAAAGATACCTCGATAATCGATTAAATCAATATTTCGAATAGCTTTATTGTTTCCTTCGAGTAAACCTTTAAATACGATATCTTTCGTTTGTATCCACTCAGAGGGTAAAACAAACTCAAAATCCATATCTCTTGCTAAAATATAATGGTTGGTATTTTGATCTGTTGTAATAACTTGCATGAACTCTTGTTCGTTGAAGATTGGAATATAACCATCAAACCAATCACCGATATCCACGTTACCTGAGCCATCAACTGGATCAGCACCCAAAATAGACGATGCCCAAAAAGCAAAAGTCATGCCGGATGTAAACAGCAAGTTTATAACGAGTAATAACATAATGAGATGACGTTTTGATTTAACCAACAATAAGCACCCTGATATCATTGCATATTTGCGATATCAAAAGAGATTATAACATGTTTATTTTTACTTTACAATCATTATCAATTTATACCCCACTATGCCACATTTATTTGATCTTATTGATCCAAAAAAGCGTTAT
>SBGC01000142.1 GCA_006226985.1 Bacillota bacterium
GAGGTGTTAATTATGAAATCTAGAAGAGAATTAAAAAAACTTGCTTGGGAACAACTCAGACCTACATATTGGATGGTATTAGTTGCTCTATTAGTCACATTTGCTATACAACCTGCACTTGCTCCTATTGCAATCATCATCTCGGGACCTATTGCAGTTGGTATTTCAATTTATTTACTCGATATTATCGAAAATAAAGCGGATGGACGAAAAATTGAAATTGTTCTGGATGCATTCAAAAAAAATCTTCCAGCGAATATCATTGCTTATATATTAATAGGGATTTTTACCTTTTTATGGTCTCTCTTACTCATTATTCCAGGTATTGTTAAAGCAATATCCTATAGCATGACAACCTATATTTTGGCAGAAAACACAGAAATTAATGCGATGGATGCCATCAAACAAAGTCAAGAGATGATGCAAGGTCATAAAATGGAATTTTTCCTACTCTTGTTAAGTTTCTTTTGGTGGTTTGTTCTTTCTATGCTAACGTTTGGTTTGGGATTTATCTTTCTACTCCCTTATATTCAAATGACTATTACTAACTATTATATTGAGTTAAGAGGAAAGAAGAAAGTTCAACTTTCACTTTAATAAAAAAATAAAGGATGCAAGAACTGCATCCTATTTTTTTTGATATAAATACTCACCTGCATGGACAAACCTCGTCGGTAACCATGTCGGTTTCATCTCAAATTGATAAATCTGATATCCTTCATATATTTGAACATTTCTACCAATATCTGATGGTAAACTTTGAATGTTTTTTATATCGAAATGATGTGTTATCATTTCTTTATTAAATGATCCTTCATAGACATATCCATCACGTGAAAGTGTTAGTCTACCAAAACCAACAGTTCTTAATGTGTTCTGGTATATGGATTGCAAAATAACCTTACTTGATAATTCATACGTCGGATTTTGATCAATTGCATGTTGAACGGCTAAAGCTTGTTGATCAAATAATTCATCTATCGTTTTTCCGCCTAATCTACCAAATTGGTCATAGACTAGTTCATGTGAGCATTGTAGACAAAATAATCGATTGTTTTCTGCTACTAAACCTTCAGTATGGCATGATGGACATTGATAAATGACATTTTCTAAGTTTGCAATATCTTTGAGTTTATATTTATACTGTTTAACCTCATTAAAACGTCCTGTAGAAAACGAAAGTGCTTCTGTAACGATTTCATAAATACGTTCTAAAGATAATGATTCTAAATCATCTTTCTTTATAATTAATGCTTTTTCTGTTTCAGATCTTCCAGGAAATGTTTTCTTAGACCAAGGTGGATTCACTAAATAAGCATTTTTATGCTTGACAATATAAACATCAACATCGGCCTTTTTAATAAATTTAGCAATTGAAAAAGCTAGTGGAAGTGTTCTTCCTATGGGCGATATTTGACCTTCTGGAAAAACGGAAACGATACCCTTTTGTTTTAATATGCGAAAGGCTTTAAGGGTTGCTACAGGATCTGCTTGCATTAAACTCTTAGGAATCGCTCGTGCTAGCTTTAAGAAAAACCTTGTTCCAGGTTCATAAAACATTTTTTGGGCTGCGAGATACGTAACTCTTCTTGGATACATCGCAGCAGTTGTATAAACAAAATCATAAAATGATGTGTGATTACTTAAGATGATAGCAGGCCCTTTAATCGATAATTTTTGAGTGATTCTATTCCCTTTAAGATATGCAAATATTTTGAGTAAAAAACCCAGCGTTATATAAAGAAATATGTTGGGTCTTTTCATTTTACAACAAGTCCTTTATATCATCGCTTATCTCATGATGATTTTCAATTAAACGAACGATTTCTTTTTGTTTACTAGCATCAATTTTATATTTGAATGAAATATAAATACCAATACCCATGAACAGAAGTGGTGCAAATGACATAATTAAACGAATCATTAATGTTGCACTATCAGGTTGTGGTATCGGATCAGTTTCACCGATAACTCGTTCTTTAAATCCCGCGAGTCCAATTAAAAACATAACAAGTGCTAACCCAATAGCTTGTGCAATTTTATTAATAAAATTCGTAAAACCACTCATTTGTCCATCGAGTCTCTCCTTAAACTTCAGTTGACCCGCATCAACGACATCACCATACATCGTATGAGGAACTAAACCAGGACCACTAATACCAAATCCCATAATGGCTCCAAGTAGATAAATAACGATGGGATTCACATTTGCTGGAATGAGTAAAATAAAGAGTGCGGATACAATCCATAATAATCCACCAAATCGATAAGCAAATGTTTTTCCTTTTTTCTCAATCATTTTGAGATAAACAGGTAATGCGACGATTTGCATCGAAAACATTAAAGCTGCAGCGATTAATCCAACCATACTTGACTCACCAGCTGCAGTCACATCTTTTGTTATGTAAAAATCCACATAAAAGAAAAATAATCCACTCATAATAGCCATTGACATTTGTAAAACTAAAAACATGCCTAAGTATTGTCTAAAAGGTCTCAAAGATAAGGGTTTAATCATTTCTTTGATTGATAATTTTGTTTCAAGCTTTTCTGTTTTAATCTCTTCTCTAACAAATAGTCCGGTCATTAAAACAGAGACTGCAAAAATTAAACCAAATGAAAGACTCATCACTTGATAACCTGTGCTTCTATCATCAAATAAGCCTACAATGATACCTGGAACTGCAACACACAAAATCGATGAGAAAATGGAAAAACCTAAACGATATGAATTATAAGATGCTCTTTCTTGATAATCACTTGATATTTCACTAGATAGAGAATAATAAGGTATCATGACACTCGTTTGTACGGTTGTAAAAACGAGATAACTCAATAATACAGCAGTGATTCTTAAGTAAACATCAGAAAATGAATAAGGGAAAAATAAAAAATACATAGATACTAAAATAAATGGTGACGCGATAATCAAATATATTCTTCTTTTACCTAGTTTAGATGAAGTATGATCTGAAATATAACCCATGAGTGGATCTGTAACTGCATCCCATATACGGGCAACAAGCATGATGACACCTATCCAATATGCACTAATCCCAACTGTTAAGGCTAAGAATACAGGATATAAGAAATTGATAATGTTAAATGAACCACCGCCAAAAACATCGGCTGAAGCAAAAGCTAATTTTTGTTTTAAGCCATTTTTCGCCATAAAGAACTCCTTGTTAAAGATATATGACTCTATTATACAAAAAACATAGTGTTTTTAAGCATAAAAAAAAGCTTTCTCATCAACGAGAAAGCTTTATCAGTTTTATTTCTTTGTAACTCTTACTTTTTTTAATTTTGCAAAACGTGGAAGTCCATCTTCAAGTTTAGCTTTGGATTCACCTTGAATAAGTGGTAATGCATAATCGATAAATTCTTGAGTCATCCCTTTACCACGAGGTAAAATCCATTCAAGAGGTACTGTTTGTTCATGGTTAGCAGCATTTTTCAAAGGAAGAAGAACATATTTTATCTTATAAGGATTATTAGAAACTCTCTTAAATCCAACCATCTTATCGGTTGTCCCTTTAACAGCAGCTTGAACAGCTTTTTTACCTGCTTTGTAGGCTTCTTCAACATCAACTTTGGATGCTAAATGTGCTGCAGAACGTTGTAATAATGAGAATTCAATCGCTCTTACTTTAACATTAATACGATTACTAATTTCATTGACTAATGCTTGTGCAGCTCCACCAAGTTGTGCATGTCCAAATGCGTCTCTTCTTAGCTCTTGGAATAATTCTGGGATATATTTACCTTCTTTTGTCTTAATACCTTCTGAAACAGCAACAATGACTTTTCCTTTTTGATTTAAGACATCTTGTACATCACTAAAAAATTCATCAAAATCAAAAGGTAATTCAGGTAGATAAATTAAATCTGGTCCTTGACCTTTACTTTGAGCAAGTGCTGCAGCAGCTGTTAGCCAACCAGCATTTCTTCCCATGACTTCAACGATGGTAATTTGTTTGGTGTCATAAACAGTTGCATCATGGTATAACTCCATGAGTGTTGTAGCAACATACTTAGCTGCTGATGCATATCCAGGTGAATGGTCAGTTACATTTAAATCATTATCAATGGTCTTTGGAACACCGATAACATTACAATCATAACCTGATTTCTTAAAGAATTTTGAAATCTTGTTACATGTATCCATGGAGTCATTACCACCGTTATAGAAGAAGTAACGAATATTATATTTCTTAAATACTTCTAATAAACGACGATATTCACTATCATCAACTTTTGGATTCTTTAGTTTGTATCTGACTGATCCAATTGCAGATGATGGTGTATTTTTTAATAATTCTAGTTCATAAAGATCTTCTTGACTTATATCGTAAAAGTCTTCATTTAATACGCCTTTAATACCATGTACTGCACCATATACTGCAGTAATATTGGGTTGCTTAAGTGCTTCGATAAATACCCCGGCAGCACTAGCATTAATGACACTTGTAGGTCCGCCTGATTGTCCGAGAAGTGCAGCTCCAACTAAATTTTTCATTTCATCACCATTTTCTATATAATTTCAATTTTTTCCACAGTCATTTTACCATAAAAACAACGTATAGAAAGGAAAAATGTAATAAAATCGCTTTCATGTAAAGAAGAATATCTTTTAATAACTTCGTCTTTTAATTTAAGATGCATGATGAGTCTTGTATGTTAACTATGATCGTCTTTTTATCAAATAGACTTTATGTATTTTTATTTGTTCACTTTTTAGATATAATTATATTAATCATGAAGGAGGGTTAAGTATGAAGGTATATCGTCCGTATGTTGCTTTAATCTTAATAATTATCTTGTTCTTAACAATGTTTCTTTTTCATAGGTTAAATGAAAGAATAACTGTAGAACAACCAAGTAGTTTTAATGATGCTTGGATTTATGAATCAACAACAATTGATTTACCTATTGATTTAAATATTAAACCAGGACAAATCTATACCATCGAGAAAGTATTAACGACTGATTTTCATGAACCACAATATCTATTAATAAGATCTTCATTATCCAATGTATCAGTATATTTAGAAGATGTTCTCATCTATGAGAAGACATATGGTGATACGCTAGATAACCCTTATGCATCAATGTGGCATATGATTAGATTACCACGACACATTGATGGACAAACGATAACTATTTCGTTTAATTCACCTTATGCAGCAATGTCTGGACAAATTAACGAGATTTTTTATGGTTCAGAAGTCATGCATCATACCTACATAAGAAACACCTATGGCTTTCGCTTATTGATTGGTGTCATCTCATTTTTTACAGGTGTTTTAATTATGTTGTCAGATTTTATCCTTACCAGAAAACACGACCGTGGATATGCACAATTAGGTTTGTTTGTGGTTTTACTTTCTTTATGGATGATTGCAGAATCTAGGATGCTTCAGTTTTACACAGGGAGCACATTATTGATAGGATCACTCGCGTATTTATCTTTACCACTCTTTCCTATACCATTATCAAGTTATCTTATGGATAATGTTGTTACAAAATACAAACCTATATTCAAATACATTAAATTATTTTTCTTTGCTCAATTTTTCTTTGTAATTGTGATGTATTTAACGAATACACTTGATTT
>SBGC01000158.1 GCA_006226985.1 Bacillota bacterium
ATGACTCATGAATAGGATTTAAGTATAAACAATCGATGTTCAAATAAGTTAAGTACTCAAGTCTACTCATTACACTTTGTAAATCTCCTCCCCAAAAATCAAGCTCATGAGACCAATATTTCGCTTCTTTTACAAACGTTCCGGGTTCTGGTTTTTGATCCCATGGTTTCAGTGTTCTAGGGAATTGATAAAATAATTTTTTTTTTTTTAAATGATGAGATGGTGAAAAACGATCTACGAGTACTTGATACACGATAGCTCCATTTCGCCAATCTTTTTCACGTTTTACATATGTATTATCTGACATTTTCCTATCCTCTACATTAAATCGAGCTATTAAAGATGATATGAATAATGATTAAAACAATTGTTGTCATGGCTAATCCTCTATGAATGAGGTAAAAATGTTTTTTCTTTAATTTATAAAAAAGTCCACCAAAAAGTGCTGTTAAAAAAATAAATGAAAGCACTAAAACACCTGTAAGTCGGAGTTCACCATCGATCACTGCTAAAATCATGTGAAGAATGCCAAATACTAAAGCATGTATACCAAAAATCTTATGTTTTTTAGCTATGTATCTTACAATTTTGTTGGATGTGTACTTTTTCATAGCGTTCACTGATGCAAGCACTGCAAATACGACGGTTAAAATGCCTAATAATCCATAAATGTTTTCCATTTTTTTCTCCTTTTATGTAAATGAAATGGTGTAAAGTGGGGTATACGTCAATTGATCATGTATTCTACTCGAATCATAGATATGTATTTTTTGGACTAAGATTGGTTTTTGATACATGCTCATATAATGTGTCATCGAACTCTGATTGAATCTTACTTGCCTTGCAAGTGTAATATGAGGTTTAAATGATTTATCATCAAAAGGTAATTCAAGTGATTTAACAATTTTTTTAATTCTTTGATGGAGTCTTTTGAGCATATCATCTTCTTGGTGTGTTCCAATCCAAATGATTTGGTCAAGACCTTTGACAAACGATCCTACGTTGTCTAAATAAAACTCAAACATTTTAAAATCTTTTAAGCCCTCTTTAAGTCCAACTTCGAGTTCTTCTAGCTGATTTGTCTGTAATTCTCCTAAAAAAAGTAATGTCATATGAAAATTATTAATATCTGTTAAGTTACCTTTTGCTTTATTGAGTAATAAGTTCGTTTGTGTTTCTTTTAAGTAAAACTTAACATCATTAGGTAATGGGATTCCAATAAAGATGCGCATCATATACCTCACTAAGATTTTTCATATATTTATTATAGCATGAAAAAAGATGCCCTACATATAGGACATCTTAAGTTCATAGATTAAATTCTATCGCTAGAAATTCATCTTGATACATTTTGAAATGATTATTTTCAAGATCCGTCATGTAATTAAAAAGATCTTTTACATGTTCTTCTTTTTGGATGATTGTAGGTATTACTGTGTGCATTTCACCATTTTCAAATTCAATAACAGCACTTTGATGTTTTTTGATATAGTTGACTTTATTAGATTGCTTAGATGTAATCACACACACTTTTCCATACCGAACGACATAGTTCATCTTGCGATGTTTTTCCTCATAATGAAGTAATATAATCCCTTTATCTTTCATGTTTTTCTCCTTAAATGACCACCTAACATGACTATCGTCTAACGATATGAGTTAAAAAATTAAGACAGGGTCTTTTATGTCATGTTTTTTATATCCTTGTGAATATTTCGATTCCAACATCTCTATTTTAGCATGTATTATTATATTATGAAAGCGCTTTTATTGTTTTTTTTATCGTTTTCAAATCAAAGAAAAAACCTGTTATTTTAACAGGTATTTATTCGAGTACATAATGATGTAAAAAAGGTCTTATTTTCTTAATAATCTCATCAAACATATCATCTAATAAGAAATCAGAAACATGAGATGATAACGGGTCTAGCTTGAGTGCTTTCTTTGCAATTGATAAATCACGTTTATCAAATGATTCGAGTAGCATACGATGAATATCGATATGAATTTTTGTGATTTCTAAACTATAACCAGACATGGGTCCTGCAAAAATAGGTCTTATGTCATTGAATCTAAAAAAAGCATTCGTTTCTACAACATGTCCCAAAGGAAGATTAGGAATTTGTCCTTGATTAGGGATATTGACGTTTGTCATCAGTGGTTGAATACCCAGTAAAGCTCTTAATTGTGTGACACCTTCTTCATCAGTTGGTGTTAGTTCTATTTTTTCCTTTCCATGAATAATATTTATGGCTGACTGATTTCCCTTTTCTTTCATCTCTTTTCTAAAAGAAACGGGTGTTAAGAAAAATTTCCACTTAGCAATTGAATCTTTATCTAATGTATATGGGTTATGTGGTAGAAATTCGACAAGATGTCTATCTCCTGCAGCGGCAATCATCTGATGCTTCAAAAAGAGATCAAATTTGACTCTCTCTCCACTTCCAAATGGAAATAAATGTTCAAAATGGTTTCCGCATGTACCAGTTACTTGATATTTTCGCGCAAATCGTTCATATATTGGCATTAAATCTATATCTTTATACGTTGCATGATTAATCCACGTAAAATGATTGATACCTAGCGGATTGATATGGATATCTTTCTTTTTCGCCTCTATTCCCATTTCTTCAAATAATGCTCTTTTTAATAAATCCTGCACATGAGAAACTTCATGGCAATTACCAAATGCTTTAATCTCTGGAAATACATGATAAAGCATTTGAACACACATAGTCATTGGATTAGTGAAATTGACAACCCAAGCATTTGGGGAAATATGTTTAATAGCGGTTGCGATTTTTTCAAACATCGGCATCATAATCAGTGATCGAAAGATTCCTGCTGGACCAGCAGTATCTCCGACAGGTTGAAAAATGCCATATTTTTCAGGTATATGTACATAATCTTCCATTTCATCAAATGTTCCTGGCAATATCGATATAAAGACAAAATCAGCATTTATTAAAGCTTCTTCTAGTGAATTAGCTACAGAAAAACAAAATTGATGTTTTGCATCTTTATGTTCCATGATGATGGTGCCTAATTTTTGATTATTTATCGCAGCCTCTTGATCAATATCATATAAAACCACTTCGCCAGAGAAATCATCAACACATGCTAAATCACTCATTAAACCGCGTGCCCATAGTCTTGAACCGCCACCAATATATGCTATCCTAATTTTTTTCATCTTTTCACTGCCTTTCATATCCATTATAACAAAGTTAAAGATTCGTTACTAAATACGTTTCAAACTTTTGATTTCTTTGTTATAATCTTTACTGTTGGAGAGGTAATTATGAACCGTAATTTAGCCCGTATTATCTTAATCACAGCTGGTTTCATCTGGGGATTAGGGTTTATGATCAATAAGTTTGTACTCGATAGTGGATGGAATGATGCACAATTATTATTTGTGCGCTTTTTTGTTGCTACTATTGCTATATTTACCGTTTTTCATAAACGCATAAAAAAAACGTGGCGAAAAACAATCTACCCAGGTTTTTTCTTAGGTATCTTTTTATATTTAGGCTTTTTATTCCAAACATGGGGATTAGTTCATACGACAGCTTCAAATAATGCACTGATTACAGCTTCATATATTTTTATGATGCCAATCATTATCTATTTTGCAGAAAAAAAACACGTTAAAAAACAGACCATATTCGCTGGTATCTTAGTTGTCATTGGGATTTCACTCATATCGGTTGATTTTAAAGAATTAACCGTAGCTTTTGGTGATGTTTTAACTTTTGTAGGAGCGTTCTTTTATGCTTTTCATATTTACTTTTTAGGTAAAAAATCAAAAGAACAAGATCCTTTTGTTCTCATGGCTTTTCAACTTCTCATCTTTTCCGTTTTTGCATTCTTAATGATGATGATTAGAGGAGGTTTTCCAACAATTGATTTTCAATCATTTGATTCGGTAAAAGTCTTACTTTTTGCTGCTCTTATCGGCTTTTTTGGAAGTTTTATTGGTTTCGTTTTCCAAAGTGTCGGACAAAAAAACACCTATGAAGCTGAAGCAGCTATATTGATATCGACTGAATCAGTTTTTGGACCTGTATTAGCGATTATTTTTTATAATGACCCCATGAATGAACTCATTATTTTGGGTATCATATGTGTGTTTATTGGAATTGTTTTAAGTGAAATTTCTCTTGACAAAGTCAAACTGAAATACAAAAAAATGAACACATAGTGTCCATTATTTTTCTAACTGCATCGCATGTTTGCCATATTCCATTATTTCAATAGGGTTTCCATCGGGATCTTTAACCCAACATTGGTAATTATGATCTTTTCCTAAAATCACAGGGTGTAACAATGTTATACCTTTTTTTGTTAAGTTTTTAGCAACTTCTTCAATATTTTCAACTTCTAAACAAAGATGCTGATAACTTATATTTGCATCTTTTATTAAATCTTTATGGGCATAAAATAATTCAATAAATGCTTTTTCATTCACTTGCAAATAAACAATCCATGGATTATCATTATCATCATGTAATTCGAATTTTTTCTTAAATCCAAAAGCTTTTTCATAAAATGCAATAGCTTTTTCCATATCAGAGACTTGATATGCAACATGCGCTAAACCTTTAATCATGATTTCACCCTTTCTTTAGTCAAAAATAGTACCTATAATATATTGTATTCTAATTTGCATAAAATGAAAACCTCTACTTATTGGTAGAGGTCATTTTATTATTTAACTTTGTTTGCAACAAATGCGAACATTTGAGGGCCTGTATGAATACCTAATACAGGTGTTAAAGGTGATAAAACGATGTTTCGAATGTCTAAATCTTTTTTAAGTCGATCTGCAAGTTCATTCGCTTTTTCTAAATCGTTACCGTAATGGACGATTAAATCAATTTTACTACCGCCAAATTTTTCAACGAGTAGATCTTTCATTTTAAGAAGGGAACGTTGTAAACCAAATCCTTTAGAAAGTGTAATATAGACTCCTTCTTCATTAACTGTTATGACAGGTTTAATATGAAGAATATCGCCAATTGTTCCTTCTACTTTTCCAATACGTCCACCCTTTTTTAAATACTTTAACGTGTTAATTGTATAGATAGCTAATGAATCTTCATAACGTATACGATCAAGTTGTTTAATGATATCTGGGATTGCCATGTTTTTGTCAACATAGGAAATGGCATCTTGAACTAAAAAAGCAAGTCCTCCACCTAATGTTTTTGAATCATAGTGCGTAATCTTTAAATCTTTTACTTCTTGAAAAGCTAATCGAAATGCATTAAACGTGCCACTGAGTCCTGAAGAAATATTAATCGCTAAAACATCTGTAAATCCTTTTTTCTTAATATTTTCTAATAATGCTGTTAAATCATCGTTGCTAGGTAAACTTGTTGTAACTTGGTGCGTGTCAAGCTTTTCATAAACTTCTTCTGCAGAAATTTCGATTTGATCGCGATAGTTTTTACCATCGATAACGATCATGAGTGGAATCACAAAGAGGTTTGCATGTTGTTTGACAAAGTCGCTTGATAAGTTAGAACCTGAATCTGTAAGAATTGCTATTTTCATAAAAATACTCCTTTTTCTTTTTTCGTGCGTCAATTAGTAAGAGTCATATCTATT
>SBGC01000167.1 GCA_006226985.1 Bacillota bacterium
CCCATTCTTAGAACAATCCATTGATCAGAACCACACACGTGTTTTTTTTTAGTTACTAAAATATCGTTAATCTGATATATCATTTTGCCTTAAGCCTTTCAATGATTTCTACAGCATCATCATCTTTAAAGTATATGACTAATTTTTTTTCATCTATTTTAATTTTATGCCCGAAAATTCTCGAAAGTTCAGTTTCTTCTTTAATGTATTTCTTTTCGACTGTTCTCACGATTTTGTTCGTTTTTTCTTCTTCTTTAGTTAAATCCTCAACTTGTCTAACTGAAAGTTGTTTATCAATAATTAGTTTTGCGATTTTAATCGTTTTTTGTGCATTTTCTAATTTACTTAATGCTCTTGCGTGGCCCATACTGATTTGGTTAGTCAATAGCATATTTTGAACTTCATTGGGTAAATTTAGCAATCCCAACATATTTGTTACATGTGATCTACTTTTACCTATCTTGATAGCTAAATCAGATTGGGTAAGTTTTAGAGTTCCCATAACGACCTTATAAGCCTCAGCTTCTTCAATAGGAGTCAGGTTTTCACGTTGTAAATTTTCTGCTAAAGCAATTTCTGCTACTTTTGCTTCTTCATATTGTCGTATAATTGATGGAATTGTTTTTAAACCAACTTTTTTGGCAGCTCGATATCTTCGTTCACCAGAAACAATAATGTAGCCTAACTTAACTTTTTTTACAATAATTGGTTGAAATACCCCATGTTCCTTAATGGATTGAGCTAATTCATTTATCTTATCTTCATCAAAGATTCTTCTTGGTTGAAATGGGTTGGGTTTAATTTCTGTCAAAGCAATCTCATCAATAACTTCACCTTCTAAAACATCATCGACGTGATGTTCGTGAAGTAAATCTGATAAAGTTCTAGGTTTTTTATCATCTATCATTATTCTTTACAATCTCCTTTGCTAAAGATTTATAAAGCTTTGCTGCTGGTGACTTAGGTGCAAACGTTAATACGGGTAATCCATATGTAGGTGCAACTTGTGCTGCAACATTACTCGTTATAATCGTATCGAATACACCATCTTTAAAATAATCTTTTATTTCATGCACGATTTCCCAGCCAGCTTTTGTACGTTTGTCAAGCATAGTAAGTAGTACGCCTTCAATGTCTAATCTTTTATTGTTAATTTTTAACTTCTTTTGAACAATTCTTATTGTATTAAGTAGTTGTGTTAGACCATCAATTGCCAAGAACTGGCATTGAACAGGTATTAAAACTGAGTTCGATGCATATAAAGCACTTGTTGTTAATAGACCAAGTGATGGGGGACAATCAAGGAATATATAATCGTATTCTGCTTCAATTTCAGATATTTTTTGTCTGAGTATGTATTCGCGATCTTCATGGTCTAGTCTAACCTCAATATGTGCCAATTCGATTGTTGCTGGAATAACATCAATACCGAGTTCAGAAAGATGGATAACACTTTCCTTAATGTCCTTGAAATCCATAAGAACATCATATATTGTTGAATATAGCATACTTCGATTTATACCCAAACTTGTTGTTGTGCTTGCTTGTGGGTCAAAATCAATTAATAATACTTTCTTGCCGATTTCAGCTAAAGCAGCGGATAAATTGACACTTGTTGTCGTTTTACCTACACCACCTTTTTGATTGGAAACAGCTATAACTTTTCCCACAATTTCACCCCTTAGTCTATAATGGTTTTTTAATCATCATCGCATAAGAACGGGGATATCCCGATACTTGAGCATTTTTACGTACTTTTATAAGTGATCTATTGCCATAATTTAATGGCAAAGTAAATTCCTTAATCTCCTCAATAGAAGATTTTAGTTCTTTTAAAGCATTTTTAGAACTTTCCAATTCTTCAACATATTGATTGGATTTATAAGCAATAAAATGTCCATTAACTTTAGTCATAGGGAGACCAAGTTCAAAGATGAGTTGCAAATTACCTAATGCTCTGGCTGTAACAATATCAAATTTATGAAGATTGTGTGCTGCATAGTTTTCTATGCGATCATGAATGAGTTCAATGTTTAATATGTTCAATCTATCGCATAGTAATTTTAAAAAGTTTATTCGTTTTTGCAATGAATCAATTATTGTCACTTTGAGATGCGGGAAGATTATTTTCAAAGGAATACTTGGAAACCCTGCACCTGCTCCCATATCGCATATCGTGTTTACTTTATTTAAATCAATTACTTTCAACATAGTTAGCGAATCAAAAAAGTGTTTATAAAAAACTTCAACTTCATCTGTAATTCTTGTCAGGTTTGTATGTTCATTATACGCTATAAGTTCTTTAAAATATAGATTGAATAAATATTCTTGCTCCGATGTTATTAATATTCCAAACTCATCAAAAACATCTTGTTTAAATGTCATGGTGGAATGCTCCTGATTCTAAGTAAACGAGTAAAACAGATATATCTGCAGGGTTTACACCTGAAATTCGTGAAGCTTGGCCTAATGTTTTAGGTTTTATTTTCATTAATTTTTCTCTTGATTCCGATGAAATATTTCTTATTTGGCGATAATCGATAATATCTGGTATCATTTTGTCTTCTAATCTCAGCACTTTATCAGCTTCACGTTGTGCTTTTTGAATATATCCTTCGTATTTAACATGGATTTCAATTTGCTCAAGGGTATCCTGATCAAAAACATCTCCAATGAAGTGAATAATCTGTTGCTTTCCCAATTCAGGACGTTTGATTAATTCTGACAATAAATAGGTTTCATATATTGCAGCAGATCCCTGTGACAATAAGTATTCATTGTTTTCTTTATTAGGTAAAACCTTAAACGTATCCACAATTTCAAATGCTTTTTCATAATTGTTCTTTTTTTGAACATACTTTTGATAGGTAACTTCATCAAGAAGGCCTAATTTGTATCCATATTCTCTCAAACGTAAATCTGCATTATCATGGCGTAGCAGTAAACGATGTTCTGCTCTTGAAGTTAGTAAACGATATGGATCTAAAACACCTTTTGTAACAAGATCGTCGATTAAAACACCAATATATGCCTCATGTCTATGTAAAACAAAAGGCTCTTTATTCGAGATTTTTAATGCAGCGTTTATACCTGCCATTAATCCTTGACCTGCTGCTTCTTCATAACCACTAGTTCCATTGATTTGTCCTGCGCAAAAGAGATTATGAATTTTTTTTGTTTCCAAAGATGGATATAATTGGACGGGATTAATTGCATCGTATTCAATCGCGTACGCGTATTTTACTATATTAACATGTTCCATACCAGGAATCGTTTTTAGCATTTTTTCCTGAATATGTCGTGGTAAACTGGTTGACATACCTTGAACATAAAGCTCATCAAGCTCCATACTTTCGGGCTCAATAAAGACTTGATGTCTCGATTTATCAAAGAATCTTACAACCTTATCTTCAATGGAAGGACAATATCTCGGTCCAACACCTTCTACAACACCTCCATACATGGCAGATTGATCAAGATTTTGATTAATAATATCATGTGTTTTTAAAGATGTATGTGTTAGATAACATACTTCTTTTGGGTTTTCATCATAATATACATTATCAAAGCTGAATGTATGTTTTTCTGTGTCTCCAGGTTGAATAACCATTTTCTCATAGTCTAAACTATACTTATCAACTCTAGGTGGTGTTCCTGTTTTCAATCGAATAACTTCAAAACCTAAATCCTTAAGTTGTTGGCTAATGCCATAGGTTGTTGGTTCGCCATGTGGACCACTATGTGTTTTTTCTTTTCCAATTAAAATATTACTACTTAAATATGTTCCTGTAGTTAAAATAACTGTTTTTCCTAAAATGTTTTGTCCATTTTGAAGAGTAACACCTTTAACTGTGTGATCCTCTACAATCATTTTTTCAACTAAGCTTTCAATAAGTGTTAGATTTTCTTGTTGTTTTAATACATCAAGCATGATCTTTGGATATTTAAGTTTATCGATTTGTGCACGAAGTGCGCGAACTGCTGGCCCCTTAGAAGCATTTAGCATCTTCATCTGAATTTGACCTTTGTCTGCACTTTTTGCCATTTCTCCACCTAGTGCATCAATTTCTCTAACAACTATGCCTTTTGCGGGACCACCTATAGAGGGATTACAAGGCAAAGAAGCAACCTTTGAAAGGTTGCCTGTAATAAGGACTGTTCTTTTGTTCATTCTTGCCATTGCTAGTGCAGCTTCAATACCTGCATGCCCACCACCAACAACGATACCATCATATATCATTAACGTCACTTCTTCTTATTTTTTCCTAAATATTTTTTCGCTATTTGTTCCGGCGTAAAACCAAAATATTCGAGTACATCCTCAAGTGGTGCACTTACACCAAACGTGTCAATACCTATTACCTCATTGGTATACTTATACCATGACATAGAACTACCCATTTCTATAGCGACCGTTTTAACTCTTTTGGGAAGTATTTGTTTTTTGTATTTAAGTGTTTGTTTTTCATATAAATAATGAGATGGCATACTTACAACTCTTACATCTACACCTTCGTTAAATAATATGTTTTTTACGTCTATTGCGAGTCCAACTTCTGAGCCAGATGCTAGTAAAATACCATCAAGTTTTTTATGCTCTTTTTCAACAATATACGCTCCTTGTATTAGTCCATCATAGCTTGTATGATTTTGATTAGTCACGTTTTGTCTCGTTAAAATAATGACTGTTGGAGTGCTTATCGATTCCATTGCAATTTTCCATGCTGCAGCAGTTTCATGTGCATCTGCTGGTCTTATAACATTTAAGTTAGGTATAGCTCTTAATCCTGTAAGTTGCTCAATTGGTTGATGCGTTGGTCCATCTTCACCGACAGCAATTGTATCATGTGAGAAAACGAAAATCGAAGGAATTTGCATGATTGCAGCCAAACGAATAGCTGGTTTCATATAGTCACTAAATACAAAGAATGCTCCACCAAATACTTTAAGGCCACCGTGTAAAGTCATACCGTTGACAATAGCACCCATAGCATGTTCTCTTACGCCAAAATTAATATTTCTTGCTAGACGGTTGTTTTTATCATAATGCCCATCTGCTCCTTTAGCTTTTGTAGAAGCAGTTAAATCAGCTGATCCACCTATGAAATTAAGATGTTTTTTTGATAAGTAATCAATGATTTTTCCACTTGAATTTCTTGTTGCATCTTTAGGTGAGGAAAGTTGTTTTATCATTTCGTCATAATCAACAGTTATACCTTTATGAAATTGTTTATACATGGCATATTCATTAGGAAAATCATTCTTATAATCCTCTATAAGTTTATGCCACTTATTATACGTTCTTTTGCCTCGTGAAGCGACTTTCAGTTTATAATGATCGTAGATTTCTTTCGGTATTTCAAACGGCTCATATTCCCATTGAAGATTTTCTCTAAGCTTATTTGCTTCATCATTTCCGATAGGTGCACCATGAACTTTACTTGTTCCAGATACTGATGTACCGTAGCCAATGATTGTTCTAATCTCAATGAGTGAAGGTTGATCCGTATTCTTTTTTGCTTTATTTATTGCTTTGTTAATTGACTCAATATCGTTGCCATCTTCAATAAATAAATACTGCCAACCCATTGCTTCAAA
>SBGC01000083.1 GCA_006226985.1 Bacillota bacterium
TTTACGAATCGGTTCTTTTTAGACGCTTTTATCGATATTGAGACACAAGTTGATATTGAACCTGATGTCAGAGAACGCATTATTGCAGATTTTTGGATTTCACGTTTTATGGCGAAACAACGTAAATATCTTAATCATTTATCTAAAAACAGAAGAAGAATGGCTGTTTTTTATATTGCAGCAATGAATCATCAAGCTTCATTATCTATACTGAAAGAAAGACTTCAAAAAGAAAAAGATGAAACAACGAAGTTTATGATTTTTTATGCCATTAAAGAATCACTCGATCAACATATGTTTGATATTTTACTTCAATCACTCGAACATGCAACAAAATCGTATCAATCCTGGATCTATGCCATATCGAAAAATCATTATCAAGAAATTAAGCCTTATCTAACATCACATATGATTGATGAAAGAGTATTTGTGATGGAGTTCTTAATTTATTTAGCAAGCTTTTCACCAGATTTGTCAATGAAAGCTTATGTCATCAATTTATTCAATCAAGATAAACTAGATTCATCCATTAAGCAAAAAGCTTTTCGTGCACTTGCAAAAATGCACCCTGAAGAAGTGACCAAAGATGTTTATTGTAAACATGAAGATATCGAAATCAAGAAGATTGCAATGATTGCAGCTGGTAATATACCACAACAAAAAATGGTCGATCATCTCCTATCATCAATTGATGGATCTGACCTAGATGAAATTCGTGTTCAATCCCTTTCAAGAATCATTTATGATTCGAAAAACATGTTAATTTACTTACTTGAATATTATACAAAAGCTCGAGATTTAGCCCAAAAAAAGGTTATTGCAAAAGTCTTGTCGCATCGTATGGACTATTTAATGCTTAAGATTAAAGATCCTTCATATCCGTATGTAAAAGACTTGATTGATCTCTTATTAACTGAACACATTATTGAAGATTTTATCGACTTTGTCAATCACAATAAAGATTTAGTCATCGAAAAAGAAGTCATTCAATTGATGAAAAAACACATTGGGAAAGATACATATCTTCTTAATGAGTTCTCAATTTACATTGACCAAAGAATACTAAGTCTATTAGGCTTAATGAAAAAAACGAAACCTTTTTTTGCTAAAGAAAAAGCACCAGTTGAACGAAGAAAAGTCACTTGGATCATTATATGGATTATTGTATCCATAATCTTATTACCACTCATCTATGTGATAACCAATATCATGAATATTATAAATGAACCTTCTTTATTTCTTGAAGGCATGATTGTAGCAATTAATCGATATCTTGTCATCTATTTTATGTCAGTCAATACGATTTATGCGTTATTATTAGTACTTTCAATAAAGGGTTCTAGTGATCGCATAAATCACTGGAAAATGAAGAAAAAAACATTGCTTTACGAAGCAGATTTATTACCAAGTATTTCAATTATTGCTCCTGCATACAACGAAGAAAAAAGTATTATCGAAAGTGTAACATCCCTTTTAAATCTTAAATATCCAACGTATGAAGTGATCGTCGTAAATGACGGTTCTAAAGATCGAACAATTGATGTCTTAGTTGAACACTTTAAGCTTGAAAGAAAGCATCCATTTTTTAAACAACCTTTACGAACGAAAGATTTAAGAGGTGTATATGTCAATAAGAATATACCAAACTTAATTGTCATTGATAAGCAAAATGGTGGTAAAGCAGATGCCTTAAATATGGGTATTAATGCAGCCAAGAGTCATTATGTTTGTGGGATTGATGCGGATTCTCTTTTAGAGGAAGAAGCATTACTTAAATTAATGAGTATCACACTTGATGATCCTGTTGAACATATCGCTATTGGTGGAAATATCCTTCCAGTCAATGATTCCATTGTTGATAAAGGAAAAGTTGAACTAAATCGTTTAGGAAAAAAACCACTTGTTCGTTTCCAAACACTTGAATACTTAAGAGCTTTTACAACAGGTAGAATTGGATGGGCTAAGATTCGAAGTTTACTCATTATATCGGGAGCATTTGGATTGTTCAATCGAAAAACACTTCTTGAAACTGGTGGATATTTAACCATTAGTGGTGCGCTTAAGAAAGATACTGTTGGTGAAGATATGGAACTTGTTGTGCGACTCACTTATCAAGCGTTGACACAAAAAAGAAAATATCGGGTTGCCTATGTTCATCATGCCAATTGCTATACTGAATTACCTTCTGATTTAAAGAGTTTATTTAAACAGCGCAATCGTTGGCAGAGAGGATTACTTGACATTTTGAGTTATCATCGTAAAATATTATTTAATCCGAGATATAAACAACCTGGATTGATTGCCTTCCCATATTTCTTCATTTATGAAATGATGGGACCCTTTATCGAAATGATTGGCTATTTAGCACTTGTTGTTGGTTTAATGCTTGGTATTTTGAATTTACCGATTGTATTAATGTTATTAGCTGCTACAATAGGTTATGGGATGACGATTTCACTTTTCTCACTATTTGTTGCTGAAAAACAAACAACCTATTACTCAACAAAAGAAACGTTATTGCTTGCTTTGATAGCGATTGTTGAAAACTTTGGTTATCGTCAAATGATGAGTTTGCATCGCATTATCTCCACATTTTCTGCACTTAAGGAAAGTGGTTCATGGGGGACACAAAATCGATTAGGATTCACTCAAAAATAGGAGACACACGATGAGACATTTAGAAGTACTGAAAAAAATATTTGCTGTTTTTCATGAAGCAGTCTATATTGTTGATAAAGAAAGAAAAATTCTCTATTTTAATCCAGTTGCTGAAAAAATTTCCGGTTTTAAAAGTGATGAGATTGAAGGTCAACACTGCTTTAATAACACACTGAATCATATTGATGACACAGGAAAAAAACTGTGTCTTGATGGATGCCCTTTATTAGAATCCATACGTAAAAATATTACAACTGATAATTACGTCTATCTTCATCATAAGACAGGTTATCGTGTGAGAGTTCATGTGAGATCAGTACCCTTAGTTGAAGATGGTGTTGTTGAAGGAGCTATCGAAGTTTTTACAAATGAAACCGAACAAAATTTAGTCTTAGATGAACTTATATTTCAAAAAGAGCTATCGATGGTTGATCCTTTAACAGGTATGTTCAATCGAAGATATTTAGATGAACGATTCTATCATGATTTTAAAGAATCACTCATATCCGGTGGATTAGGTGTCTTATTCATTGATTTAGATGATTTTAAAAAAATCAACGATATCTATGGACATTTAACTGGGGATGACGTTTTGAAAACAGTAGCTTCTACGATTATCCATAACCTACGATCACATGACTATGTTTTTCGATATGGTGGTGAAGAGATTGTAGTCTTTTTAAAAGATGTAAATCAAGATGAATTAGTTAGAATTGCTGAAAAATTAAGGATTCTTACTCAAGCATCATCAACACGTGGATTAAGAAATCAAATAACGACAACCATATCTGTAGGTGCAACCATCCATAAAGTTGGCGAAAGCATTTATCATGCGATTGATCGTGCAGATCAAGCGATGTATATCGCAAAGAGTAAGGGAAAAAATCAAACAATACTCATCTAAATAAGGAGACTTTATGGAGCAAATAAAACGTTTTGATATGGAAATGAAGCCAAAAAAAGAAAAGTTTTACTTGACACCTGTTGCTTATCTGCTAAGCTTTCCAACAATTTGGAGAAGACACTTGAAAGTCAATAAAGTAAACATGAAGGGTATTGAACATCCTTATGTTTTGCTATGCACACATCACGCATTTATCGATTTTAAAGTAACGACACGAGCAATTTTTCCAAAAAGAGCAACCTACATTGTAGCAATTGATGGCTTCATTAAGAGAGAAAAGTTATTACGTAATGTTGGAGGTATTTGTAAGCGGAAGTTTACGAATGATCCCTTATTATTTAGACATATTAAGTATTCACTTGAAAACTTAAAAACAATTTGTGCCATTTATCCTGAAGCGAGATACTCACTTGTTGGAACAACAGCGATTTTACCAGATTCGTTAGGCAAAATGGTGAAGGTACTTAAAAAGCCTGTTGTAGTTTTAAATATGCATGGAAACTATCTAACACAACCTGTTTGGAATTTAACGATGAGAAAAGTGCCACTTCGTGCAGATATGACCCAGATTATTACATCTGATGAAGCAAAAAGTTTATCTGTTGATGAGATAAATCAACGCATCCAAAAAGCATTTATTTATGATGAATACAAGTGGCAAAAAGATAATAAATTTAAAATAACCTATAAAGATCGTGCAAAAGGACTTCACCATGTCTTATATCAGTGTCCTAGCTGTAAAAAAGAACATGAAATGGATTCTAATTTGAATGAAATATGGTGTAAATCATGTGGTAAAACTTATGAGATGAATGTTTATGGTGAATTACATGCTAAAGAAGGTGTGACTGAGTTTTCACACATTCCTGACTGGTATGAATTTATGAGGGAAGAAGTTAAAAAACAAATCTTAGATGGCACATATCGATTTGAAGATGACGTTATGATTGATTCACTTCCAAATAGTGATGGATACATTCGCTTAGGTAAAGGAAAACTGATACATGATATGAATGGTTTTCATTTGGAAGGACCGAATTTAAAACTTGAAAAAGAACCCTTAGCAATGTATGGTCTTCATATTGAATATGATTATTTTGGAAAAGGTGATTGTATCGATTTATCGACACTTGAAGATACGTATTATATTTATCCTTTGAATCAAAAAAACGTCGTCACTAAACTTCATTTTGCAACTGAAGAACTTTATAAACTTGCAAAAGAAAAACACATTTAAGAAGGGCATAGCCCTTTTTTTAATGGTATAATAAGTCGAAGGATGGTTCATTATGGAAATCACATGTGTCAAACAATTAAATATGGTTGAAAGTATCTCAAATCTTGGTTCTAGACATCGATATTTCTTACAAGATGAAGTTGCTGATGTCCTTCATGCTAAATATAAGGTCGTTCATGAAAAAGATATTAAGGTCAAGTCTGACAAACGCACAAAGGTTATTTGTCCTATTTTTTATGAGTGTGGTGGTTGCGATTTACTTCATATTAAGTACCAAGAACAGCTAAAAATGAAACAAGCTTTTGTTTCAGATTTATTTCTCAAAGAAAAGCTTTTTGTTAAAATTAACCCCATATCAGAAAGTAAATCTCCAAAACACTATCGTCACAAAGTTGTTTTATCTGCAACCAATGTGAAAGATAAACTAAGACTAGGTCTTTATCGTGAACATTCAAAAGATGTGATTCCTTATTTGTTTTGTCATATTCAAGATGAAGCAATCAATAAATTATTAAAGACTGTTGAAGATGTTTTAAATCAATATAAAATTCCTGGATATCATATTGATAAAGAAACAGGTATTATCAAGCATGTCATGGTTAGAAAATCGTTTGCTAAAGGTGACATGATGCTCATCTTTGTTACCAATGGTACACTCTTTCCAAATGCAAAAAAAATAACAAACGACATTATTTTAAAGCATCCCATGGTTAAAACAGTTATTCAAAACATTCATCGGAAAAAAACACACCTTGTTTTACTAGATGAAGAAAAGGTCATCATGGGT
>SBGC01000030.1 GCA_006226985.1 Bacillota bacterium
GACAATATAACAAAGTTATGATAACATGAAGGTGAATTATGAATATTTATTCACTGTTTTAAATTCAGTATACACAGATAAAAAGTGCTTAACAAAGCCAAATATTTGCTTTTTTTATATGTGTATTCTCTTTTTATAGAAAAATTGAAAACGCTTTAGGAGGAGTAACAAATGAAGAAAGTTTATGTCGTAGGTGCCAAAAGAAGTGCGATTGGATCGTTTATGGGGACTTTATCTCCAGTCCATCCAGCTGATTTTGGTTCACAAGTTTTAAAAGTTCTACTTGAAGAAACAAAC
The DNA here is from genome assembly GCA_006226985.1 of Bacillota bacterium. Taxonomy (GTDB): domain Bacteria; phylum Bacillota_I; class Bacilli_A; order Acholeplasmatales; family Acholeplasmataceae; genus Peloplasma. Next base: position 298 of record SBGC01000030.1, read on the forward strand.
ATTGATAAATCAGCGATTGATGAAGTTTTAGTTGGTAACATTTTACCTGCTGGTTTAAAACAAGGTTTAGCGCGTCAAATTTCGATTAAAGCAGGTATTCCATCATCTGTTCCTGCATATGGTGTGAATATGGTGTGTGGTAGTGGGATGAAGACATTAATGAATGCTTACACAAACATCGCATTAGGATTACACAACTTAGTTGTCGCTGGTGGGGCTGAATCTATGTCAAATACACCTTATTTAGTACCCGCACAAGTTCGTCAAGGTGTAAAAATGGGTGAACAAGTTTTAAGAGACCATATGTTATACGACGCTTTAACAGATGCTTTTGAAGGATATCATATGGGTATCACTGCTGAGCATATCGTTGAAAAGTATGGATTAACACGCGAAGAGCAAGATGAGTTTGCGATAAACTCACAAATCAAAGCGATTGCTGCTCAAGATGCTGGTAAATTTAAAGATGAAATCGTTCCGATTACGATTCCCGGTCGAAAAGGGGATACTATTTTTGATCAAGATGAATTCATTAATCGCAGCACATCATTAGAAAAATTATCACAACTACGTCCTGCATTCAAAAAGGATGGATCAGTAACAGCTGGTTCTTCATCTGGTATAAACGATGGAGCAAGCTTTATCCTTCTTGCAAGTGAAGAAGCTGTCAAGAAATATCATTTGACGGTTTTAGCTGAAGTTGTTGGCATTGGTCAAGGTGGCGTTGATCCATCGGTTATGGGACTAGGTCCAACACCTGCTATTCGTCAAGCATTAAAACATGCAAATTTAAAACTCACAGATATTGAATTATTTGAACTTAACGAAGCATTCGCAGCGCAATCACTTGGTGTGATTAAAGAATTAACTGTAGAACACAATGTTTCAAAAGAGTTTATCTTAGATCGTTGCAACGTCAATGGTGGAGCTATTGCATTAGGTCATCCCGTTGGGGCAAGCGGAAACAGAATCATCGTCACACTTCTTCATGAAATGATGAAATCAAATAAAACATTAGGTCTCGCAAGTCTTTGTATCGGTGGCGGGATGGGAACAGCAGTTATCTTAAAAAAGGTATAAACTGATGGTTATAGATTTTAAAACTATTCAATTGACTGACTATCCTGTCAAAACATTTGAAAAGATAAGATATGCTGACCTAGATAGACAAGGTCATGTGAATAATGCTATATTTTCAACATTTCTTGAAACGGGTCGTGTTGAAATCTTAAGAGATCTTGCATTAAATGAGATGATTGAAAAAAGTGAATTTGTTATTGCTAATCTCAATTTAAACTTCATCAATGAAATTAATTGGCCAGGTACTGTTGAAATTGGAACAGGTATCATCAATATCGGTCAGAGTTCAATCAAATTGATTCAAAGCATTTTTCAAGAATCAGAACTTAAAGCAACTGCTGAAAGTGTGATTGTACAAGTCGATATGTACACAAAGAAATCGAAACCATTATCTGATGCATATAAATCTGCAATCGAAAAATATGTTTTTAATAAAAAATAAGGAGAATATCATGGGAAAATTAACCAATAAAGTCGCTGTCGTTACTGGCGGTGCAAAAGGATTAGGACAAGCAATTGCTGAAGCATTTGCAAATGAAGGAGCTTTAGTTATTGCATGTGATATGGGTGAATTAACTTATACACATAAAAATGTTGTTGGCTATCACTTAAATGTGACTGATGTACAAGGCATTCAAACATTTTTTGATGAAGTCGTTGCAAAATATGGAAAAATTGATATTTTAGTTAACAATGCGGGTATTACAAAAGATGCAATGACACGAAAAATGACTGATGACCAATGGAATGCAGTTATTGATGTTAACTTAAAGGGTGTCTTTAATATGACTCGTCTGATTGGACCTCTTATGGAAACAAACGGTTATGGTTCAATTATCAACATTTCGTCAGTAGTTGGTGTATTTGGTAATATCGGACAAGCAAACTATGCAGCAACTAAAGCCGGTGTAATTGGATTAACAATGACTTGGGCAAAAGAGTTTGCGAGAAAAGGTGCTAATGTGAGAGTGAATGCAATTGCTCCAGGTTACATCATGACTGACATTTTAAAAACAGTTCCACAAGATTTACTTGATGGTTTTGCTAAACTTACAATGTTAGGACGTTTAGGTCAACCACATGAAATCGCTAATGTTGCTTTATTCTTAGCATCCGATGATGCATCATACATTACAGGACAAACACTCAATGTTAATGGTGGTATGCGTTTATAATTTTTAAACTAAAGGAGTTTCATTTATGACAAAAATAGATGTAGGTATCGTTGGAACGGGCATATACCTACCCAAAGAAAGAATGACTGCAAGAGAAATTGCAAATGCAACAAAAGGCATTTGGAGTGAAGTTGCTATCATCGATAAATTAGGTATTCATGAAAAAGTAGTTCCATCAGATGCTAAAACAGATGGAACTCAAGAAATGGGTGCTTTAGCTGCGCTTGATGCACTCAAAAACACAGGGATTGATCCAAAGGATATTGATGTCATTTTATCTGTAACAGAAGAATGGAAGGAATTTCCTTTAACAACCTCAGCACTTTATATTCAAGACCGTATTGGTGCAACCAATGCTTGGGGTATTGATGTTCAAAATCGTTGCTGTACAACTGTATCAGCGATGAAAATGGCAAAAGATATGCTCATTGCAGATGATGAAATCCATGTCATCATGGTCGTTGGAGGATACAGAAATGGTGATTTTGTCGATTATACCGATAAAGATATGTCCATGATGTATAACCTTGGTGCAGGTGGTGGAGCAATCATCTTAAAGAAAAATTATCATAGAAATTTATTACTTGGATCACATGTCATAGGTGATGGTTCACTATCCAGAACAGCTGGTGTCGAAATTGGGGGCATTTGCAATCCAATTACGCCAGAAAATATGGATGAAGCAAAAAAATCATTAAGACTTCTTGATCCAGTGAAGATGAAAAATCGTTTAAATGAAGTATCGATGCCCAATTGGTTTAAATGCATCGATGAATCACTTCGTAAATCAAATCTAGAAAGAAAAGATATTGGTTATCTCGATATTCTTCATATTAAACGCTCAGGACATGATCAAATGGTTAAAGATTTAGGTTTATCTCCTGAACAAACGATTTATCTTGAAGATTATGGCCACATTGGTCAAATCGACCAAATCCTTTCCCTTCATTTAGCCTTAGAACAAGGCAAAGTCAAAGATGGAACGATTGTATGTATGTTAGCAGCCGGTATCGGTTATGTTTGGGCAGCTAATATCATTAGGTGGGGGGTATAATATGTCATTAAGTTTGATTTTAGGAACACTCTTTAATGCTTTATACCAAGCTTCCTTACTTGCATTAGTGACTTTTGCGATTACACTGATTTTTAAAACATCGTATACAACAAACTTTGCTCAAGGATCTATTGGAACATTTACATCGTTTTTTGCGACAATCTTCCATTTAAATGTCTTAACAAAGTTATTCCCAAATATGAGCAGTGTGATGCTGATCATCTTAGCGATGGGATCAGGATTTATCATTGGGTTTATCCTTGGTATTTTAATTGACATCATCTTAATTCGAAAATCGAAGTTTTCCAATGTTTTAACCAAACAAATGATTACGATGGGGATGGTCTTAGTATTAACAGGTGTAGTAGCAACTGTTTATAAAGGCTATTTAACACCACCACCTTCTGTTCCAGCATTCTTTGATACAGAACAAGCAGTGAGATTTATGGTTGATGGTAGAGAAGTCAGTTTTTTATACCAACGTATATTAACGATTTTATTATCTGTAATCATTATTTTCACAATCTTCGCTTTGCTTAAGTTCACGAAATGGGGCTTAGGTGTCAGAGCAACTGCTTCGAATGAAAAAGTTGCATCGATGATGGGTGTTAATACAAAATTTATTACGGCTATGAGCTGGGGTATCGCTGCATCAATTGGTAGTATCGCAGCATTTCTCTATGCAGTTGACCAGACCTTAAATACTGGGCTTATGGTATTTATGCAAGTCAACGGTTTCTTAGCTGGTGTTATGGGTGGATTTGCAACATTCTTTGGACCTGTTGTTGGTGCCATCTTAATTCCAGTTGTTAATGCATTTGCACAACGCTATTTTGGTATATGGAGCATGGTATTCATTTATGTTTTAGTCCTCGTTGTCGTGTTAATTAGACCTACCGGTTTATTCGGTAAGAAAGTCGCAAAGAAGGTGTAGATGATGAAACTAAAACATTTACACGCGAAAAAATCGGCTTTTAGTCAGTCGCTTAAAACATTCTCTAAACATCCATTTTTCGGTATTGTCTTATTATCTGGTGCATTTCTCATCTTACAGTTTATTGGCATGGCAGGTTTAATTTTGCCATCAACACTTAATCAGATAGCACTTGTACTTATTTATTATATTGTTGGTTTAGGATTTACCTTACTACTTGGCTATGCTGGCTTAGCATCACTTGGTACCGCAGGTTTTATTGGTCTAGGAACGTATGTGATTGCTGTCTTTACCGATTATTTAGGCTTACCGACAGAATTAGGTGTGATTGTAGGGATTACGTTATCTATTGTCTTAGGAACCATTGTTGGTTTTATCTCATTACGTATTGAAGGGATGTATCTTGCGATTGTCACCTTAGGTATTTCTGAGATTTTAGTTGAAGTCTTTGGAAAATGGACAGTGACAAAGTCAGGAGCACCTTATACAATCTTTAAGATGATGTTTCTTGGTTTAGAGATTAAACAAACTGATATCTACTCTGTCGTTTACTATTTCATCATCATTGCACTGTTCTTAGTCATGGTAGGAACCATTAATATCATTAAAAGCCCAACAGGCAGAGCGATGCTTGCGATGAAGAACTCAACATCAGCAGCTCAAGCGATGGGAATCAGTTTAATTAAATATCGTCTACTTGCATTTATCCTTGCAACATTTACAGCAGGTTTAGGCGGTGCACTTTATTTCTTAAAGTACTCGACAACAAACCCATTGTCATGGGGACTCGCATTATCACTTAACATTTTAGCTGCAGTCGTCATTGGCGGTATGAAAAATATTTATGGTGTATTTGTTGGTACATTTATTGTCTTTGGTTTAAATGATTTATTACTCAAACGTATTGATTTCTTCAATCAATATCCAAGTGCATTTATGATCATTAATGGTGCACTCATTATTTTAGTCGTAATGTTCTATCCTGGTGGAGTTATTCGTCTTTTTACAGATATTAAGCATATGTTTATGAAACTCTATCAAAAAGTAAATCTCGCTTGGAAGGAGTATCGTTATGGAAAAGATAACTAATATGCTTTCTAAGTTTAAGAAGAATCTTCATAAATCTAAAAAAGAAAAACTCGATAAGAAACTAGAATTTATAACATCATATCGCTATGTATTCGAAGAAGACCTAAAAAAACAAACGGATAAGAAGCTCTCAAAGATTCAAAAAGAACATGATGATATCTTATTACCACTTGAATTAAATCAACTGAGTAATGAAGATTTTCTAGAGATGATGACAAAAGAAGCTTTTGCTAAACTTGATCATCAATTGATGCTTCACATAAAAGCACTCAAACAGTCATTTAAACGAAAAGGTCAAGATACGACATCCGTTGAATATCAAACGAAAGAAAATGTACTTCGTTTAACCTATGATGAACGTAAACAAAAACTTATTAGAACTTTTGAAAGAAATTTATTAGAACAAGAAATCAAGGGAAATCAAACAACTTACCTTGAAAAAGAAAAAGAATTAAATGCCATTTATGAGGAAGCAAAACAAGCATTGCAAAAAGAAAACGACATGAAATTGCAAGCTTATCTTGCCAAAGAGTCGAAAAAGATTCAGACACTTGAAGAAAAGATTAAAAAGATTCAATCAAAAATCGCATTAAATACATCAAAGATTGAACTAGATGGTGTCACTGATCATGATTTACTCGTTCTCAAAAACCTGACCATGCGATTTGGTGGTTTGGTTGCAGTCAATGACTTATCATTTACAGTTAAAAAAGGTGAAATCTTTGGCTTAATTGGACCTAATGGTGCAGGTAAGACAACGGTATTTAATTGTATTACTCAATTTTATAAACCAACATCTGGTGACATCTATTATTTAAATCGTATCCATGAGTTTATTAACTTAAATGACTACAAAGTACATAACGTCATTAAAGAAGGTATTGCAAGAACATTCCAAAATGTTGAAATGGTTTGGGAATTATCGGTTTTAGATAACATGCTTGTAGGTAGTCATTCGAAGTTTAACACGGGTTTCTTCTCACATTTAATTCATAGTAAACAACTTAAGCGCGAAGAAAATGTTTTACGAGCAAAAGCAATCGACATCCTAAAAAAATTAGGCATCGAAGCATACATGCATTATTATCCTTTCGGTTTACCATATGGCATCTTGAAAAAAATCGAATTAGCTCGAACGTTGATGACAAATCCATCACTGATCATCTTAGATGAACCAGCAGCAGGCTTAAACGACTTAGAGACTAAAGAACTTGCAAAAACGATTAAGCAAATCCAAAAAGAATATAACTGCACAATCTTCTTAGTCGAACATGATATGGGACTTGTTATGGATATATGTGATACGATATGTGCCATCTCATTTGGTAAAAAGCTTGCGATTGGAACTCCTAAAGAGATTCAAGCAAACAAAGATGTTCAAACAGCATACTTAGGTGGTGAATAAGATGAAAATACTTGAGATTAAAGATTTAGTTGTTGATTACGGTATTATTCGCGCACTTAAAGGTGTAAATATGAACGTCGAAGAAGGAACGATTGTTGCAGTACTCGGTGCCAATGGTGCAGGTAAAACGACAGCCATTCGTACGATTTCAGGACTTGTCAAAGCAAAATCGGGTCATATTTTACTCAGTGGTAAAGACATAAAAAACTTAGATCCATCAAAAATTGCTAAACAAGGTATATTACAATCACCAGAAGGAAGACTCATCTTAAATGGATTAACTGTTGAGCAAAACTTAAAAGTTGGCGCATATGGTTTAAAATCCAAAAAAGTAGAGATCGAAACTGATGGTGTTAAAAAGAGTGTACGTGAATCTGTTGCAAAACAGATCAAAAGAAATCTTGATGAAGTCTATGGCTACTTTCCAATATTAAAAGAAAGAAGAAACCAACAAGCTTCAACACTCTCTGGTGGAGAACAACAAATGTTAGCCATCGGTAGAGCACTGATGGGATCACCTAAATTACTTTTACTTGATGAACCATCTCTCGGTTTAGCACCACTGATTGTAAGAGATATTTTCAAAATTATTGACGAGATTAAGAAACGAGGAACAACAATCTTAATTGTTGAACAAAATGCTTATCAGACATTAAAGATTGCTGATTATGCCTATATCCTCGAATTAGGGAAGATAAAAACCGAAGGAAAAGGTCAAGATCTTCTAAAAGATAAATCCTTGGTAGAAGCATACCTTGGCGAAAATCATTGATATTCCTGCGAAAAGCAGATATTATAGCCTTAGAGGCAAAGAAAAAAGGAGAAATTATGAAAAAAGTATTTTTATTAATCGTACTATTAGCTGCAGTTTTCACAATCGCTGCATGTCAAAATGATGACACGATTATAGTACAAGGTGTCACAGACACAGAAATTCTTGTCGGAAATACAGCTGCAACTTCTGGCGCATTTGCTGGCGTTGGTATTCCATTTAACAATGGTTTACAAGCTTATTTTGAGTACATCAACGAACAAGGTGGCATTAATGGTCGTATGATTAGATTCGTAACGTATGATGATGGCTTTGATGCAACTCAAGGATTAACTTACACGAAGAAACTCGTTGAAGAAGACAAAGTGTTTGCATTAGTAGGTCACTTTGGAACACCAACTGTTGGTGCAACTGTTGATTACATCCAAGATATCGGTGTACCTATGGTTTATGCTGCAACAGGTATTAATGCATTATATTTTGAAGAATCACCACTTAACCCAGTTATGGCAGTTCAACCAATCTATAAGACAGATGGTAGAATTATGACTGCTCGTGCATTAAATGAAGCATTATTCGGTACGAATTTCGATGCTAAGTTAGGTGCAACTGATAAAGTAGGCGTTCTTCATACAACAACTGATGATGGTATGTCATTAAAAGCTGGTATTGAAACAGAAGCTGAATTCTCAGGCGTAGCAAGCAATTTCATTTACAAATCATTTGCTGCTGCTGATACTGCTGCATTAGATGCTGCTGTTCTTCAACTTAAAGATGCTGGTGTTAAAGCAGTGATCGTTGCTTCAAACCAAGCTCCATTCAAGGCTGCTGTTCGTTCATTACAAACAAATGCACTTCACGTTCCAACATTCACTTCATACGTAAATGCTGATGCAACATCCATTGATACAACTATTGATTACAGCTTTGACATCTATGCAAATGCATGGGTTGACATTGCGAAGAATGCATATGGCGATTTAGGTGAATTCAATGCGATTATGGCTGCTGCAGAAGTTGATGTATCAGTAGGTATTGCTTATGCAATCGCTGGTTATATCGCTGCTAAAGTATTCGTTGAAGGTATTGAAAGAGTTGGCGAAGATGAATTAACATGGAAATCATATATTGAAGCTATGGAAGAAGGTCCAATTGACATTCCAATGGGCGGTACTGTTGATTTCTCTGAAGGTAAGAGATGGGGTATTGCATCTATGTCATTACTTAAGTTAGCTACAGTTCCTGTAGATCCACAAACAGATCCTGCGACTTATGTTCATTCATGGGCTGCTAACAAACCTATTGAAACACTCGAAACAATTCAAGCTAAATAGTTAAAAGTACGATGTGATAAGGGGAGAGGCAACTCTCCCCCAAAGTCACATATTTTATTAGAAAGAGGGACACTTATGAAATCACCAAAGAAAATCACTGCACTTGAAGCAGTTAAACTTGTCAAAGACCACGATACAATCGTCTTAGGCATGGCAGCATCAGAACCCAAGGAGTTTGTTAAAGTACTTCATACACGAGCAAATGAAGTGAAAGACGTCAAAGTGACGAACTGTTTGCCAATTGAAAATGGCGATTTTTTCACGAACCCTGAATACAAATCATCATTTTCAGTTGATTCCTGGTTTTACACAGCAACCTTAAGAAAGGTTCACGAAAATGGAAATATTAGTTTTATACCTAATCATCTTCATTTAGCTGGTAAAAAGCGTTTTGAACATACGAAACCAAATATCTTTGTCGGTGCTGCAACACCTCCTGATAAACATGGCTACATTTCATTATCCCTATCAAATGTTTATGAAAAAGAAGCTTGTGAATTAGCAGATATCGTCATCTTAGAAATTAATCCTAATTTCCCAAGAACTCTAGGTGACTTAGAAATTCATGAAAGTGAAGTGGATTATGTCATTGAGACAAATTACATGCCACCGATTATTCCTGAAGCAGAACCAAATGAAAAAGATATCGCTATTGGTAACTTTATTGCTGAAAAAATTAAAAATGGGGCAACACTACAACTAGGTATTGGTGGTATTCCCAATGCTGTTGCTCATGCACTCCTTCATAAAAAAGATTTAGGTATTCATACGGAAATGTTTACAACAGGTCTCATGCATTTAGTGAAAGCTGGTGCAGCTAACGGTAAACGTAAGAAAAATCATCCTGGAAAACATGTCGCATGTTTTGCTTTTGGTACACAAGAACTCTATGACTTTATTGATAACAATCCGTCAGTTCAAATCCTTAATGGTAACTATGTGAATGATCCTCATATCATTGGATTAAATGACAATCAAGTATCGATTAACACAACGATTGAAGTTGATTTAACCGGTCAGTGTGCTTCAGAATCAATTGGACATAAGCAATTCTCTGGAACAGGTGGACAAGCAGATACCGCAGTAGGAGCACAAAATTCAAAAGGTGGTATGAGTTTTATCACACTTTATTCAACAGCAATGGTTAAAAATCCAGAAACTGGTGTGAAAGAAGAAATCTCTAAAATTGTACCTTTCTTAAAACCAGGTGCCATCGTAACGCTATCAAGAGCTGATGTTGATTATGTTGTGACTGAATATGGTTGTGTTGCACTCCGTGGAACAACCGTTTCAGAAAGAGCTAAATTACTCATTAGTATTGCACATCCTAAGTTTAGAGATGAACTTTATCAAGAAGCCATTAAATATGGATTTATCGGTGCATAACAATGACATACTTTGACTATAAAGGTAAACATGTATTTTATGATGTTCAAGGAGAAGGAAAACCCATATTGATTTTAAACGGCATTATGATGTCAACACGATCTTGGGAACCTTTCGTTGAAACATTATCTGAACATAATCAGCTCGTTCGCTTAGATTTTCTTGATCAAGGTCAATCTGATCGACTCGATCATCCTTATCAACAAGATATCCAAGTCGATGTGATTTATCACTTATTGAAAGAACTAAAGCTTTCTAAGATTAATATTGTCGGTATTAGTTACGGTGGTGAGGTTGCAATCTTATTTGCAACCACACACAAGGAACTCGTAGAACGTCTTGTCTTATTTAATACAACACCTTACACATCCCCTTGGCTTAAAGAAATTGGTCACCAGTGGAACGCAATTGGTCGAACAAGAGATGCAAAAACATATTATCAAGCAACCATACCTGTCATCTATTCGCCAAGCTATTATGAGAAAAGACTTGATTGGATGAAAAAAAGAGAAGAAATCTTATTACCTATCTTTGGTAATCCAATCTTCTTAGATGCGATGGAACGCTTAACAAATAGTGCAGAAAGTTTTGATGCTCGGGAAAAATTAGAGACGATACAATCGCCAACGTTAATTATTGCAGCAGATGAAGACTCTTTAACTCCGATGAACAATCAAAGAGAATTGCATAAAATGATAAAAAACTCAGAACTCGTTATCTTACCTGGTGTTGGACATGCATCAATGTATGAAAGGCCCATGCTTTTCGTCACACTTGTTTTAGGATTCATCAACGCAAAACAAGCTGTGTACAATATATAAAGAGAGGTGTATTATGGAAAAACGACAAATTGTTATAAAAAATGGTGAAATGATTTCTTACCTGGAACAAGGTCAAGGTGATCAAACAATCCTTTTAATTCACGGTAATTTTTCATCATCAATGCATTACTCACCACTACTTGAAAGATTACCCAAGGATATTAAGGTATTAGCACCTGACTTAAGAGGTTTTGGCGATTCAACATATTATCGTAGAATCACATCTATGCAAGACTTTGCTGAAGATGTTTACATGTTCATGCAAGCTAAAATGATTAAAAAAGCCTTTGTGGTCGGTTGGTCGCTTGGAGGTGGAGTTGCACTCGAATTAGCAGCAAATCATCCTGAAACGGTCGAAAAACTCGTTTTAATCAATTCTACAACCCATCAGGGTTATCCGATCTTTAAGAAGAATGAACAAGGGATGCCATTAGTAGGGGAAATCTATCATTCTCCTGAAGAATTAGCATTGGATAAAATTCAAGTTATTCCTTTGCTTGAAGCTCAAAAGAATCAAAATTTCGCAGTCATGAGTTTTGTTTTTGATAAGACGATATATACCGTTGGAAAACCAACACCTGAACAAAATGAACTTTGGATTAAAGAATCTCTTAAACAAAAGAATTTGGTTGATGCAGATTGGGCATTAGCAACACTCAATATGTCAGATCTTCACAACTTCTATAATGCAGGTAATCAAAATATCCTTAAAATAAAATGTCCAGTACTTCATACATGGGGAAGAAAAGATATTGTTGTTCCTGAATATATGGTTTTACAAAATGTGAAAGCATTGGAAAAACAATCGAAGTTAGTTGTTTATGAAAATTGTGGACACTCACCACTTGTTGATGTACCTGATCAACTGACAAAAGACATTCTTGATTTTATCAATCAGTAAGGGGCTAAAAGCCCTTTTTTTATTTCTTACATATTTATTAACTAATTGCATGTTCAAAGTAATTGATTTATAATCAAGGCATATCATAAAGATAAGGAGGATGATTTGATGACCCCCATGCTATGGATCATATTTTATGTTTTCGCAATCATCTCATTTATTCCTGTCGTTAAACTGGAAGAAGTTAGATCAAAATCGAATTATCGACAACTTTGGTATTTATCACTTGGCATATTTGCTTGGACAATAGTCATTGCGTTAAAATTTGTCGTTGAGTCTGCTTTTTTTGTCTATTACTTTCAATTGCTAACATATCCCATATTAGCACTTGTATCATATTTTATCTTTGAAACATTCCAGCATTATACAAAACGCAAAACACCTCCATTATTCAAGCTTACATTCATTTTATTTATTTTAACAGATTTCATTATTAGTATGACCAATCCATTTCATGAGTTTGTAGTTAAATTACCCTTATCGAGTGATTTAACGATTGAAAGTTTTGAAACAGCAAGTTATGGATTTTTCTTCTTTATTCATGCAGTGATTATTTATGTTATTTTAGTTGTAGGTTTCATTAACTTATTAAAATTCGTTAGAAAAGAAGGAAAAGAAAATGTGACTGCATTTCCTTTCCAACTCATCTTATTTAGCATTGTGTTTGGGATAGTTATAAACATCATTAATATCTTCTTTTATAGTTTTGTCTTAGATCCGACGTATATCTTTTTAGTCATTGTAACCTACATGCTTTATACGTATATTTATCGCAAAGATTTTAACTATAACTTATTTACATCAAGTAAAGATTTTATACTCGATCATATGCGAGAAATGTATCTCATTTTAGATAACAAAGAACGTGTTGTTGAATATTCAAGGAATTTAAAAGATCGATTTAAAATCGAATTTAGCAGTAATCAAACATATGCTAAATTTATTGATAAACTAAAAGAAAAAGCAATTATATTTACTGATATTCAGAAAGTAAAAAATGAGCGTTTCATAGCAAACAAAGCATACTTGCATATGACAAAACAAACATTTAAAGTTGGTACATTTAAGGAAAAAGGTTATTTAATTTCTCTATTTGATGAAACCTCTGATGTCAAGTATTTAAAAGAAATAGAACAACTTCGTACACATGACATGATGACGAATCTCTATAATCGAAACTACTTTGAAGAGCACCGAGATGACTTCGAAAAGGCATATAAACAATTAGGCATTATTATGATTGATTTAGACGGACTAAAACTTTTCAATGACTACTTAGGTCATAAGGCTGGAGATATGTTAATTCAACGGTTTAGTAGGATTATCAATGATGTTATAAGTCATTATACAGGTGTATTAGCAATGAGAATGGGTGGAGATGAGTTTGTGATTATCATTCCACATGCAACCCAGGAAGTCGCAAATGAGATTGTAAGAAGAATTGAAGAACTTGCAACACATAAGGAAATTAAAAGCACACATGAATTCTCTTATGGTATAAGTATTCGAAGAAATGGATCTGATACATTTACGACGATGATGAGAAGAGCAGATCAGAGAATGTATGATAATAAAAATTTAAAAGCAGATTATAAAGTAAAACTCGAACAATATTTCAAGTCTATAGAAAAAAACAAATCTTAGGAAATCATAAGGGTTTCCTATCTTTTAAAAGAGTGAGTTTACTATATGTAAACTTTTAGTTATTTTTATTGATTTGTGAAAAATGATAATACTTAACCTAAAAACGTACAGAAGATGTAGATAACTTAGACATGACTCGTTAAAGAGTTTATTATGAAATATATAACGACAAAGGATGTAAATGAAGATATAGTGTAGATCAAAAGATACTACGAAATTTATATAGAGTAGATAACTAATTCGAAAGAATCAATTATAGAAGATACTTTTTTTAAACTATAAGATGATGTATTTGAAAAAACTATTGTTGGTTCCTGCGCGCGTGTATACGCGTGTGTGTAATAATAAGGTTGATAGATAGAATATACAAGTGAGATAAAACTGGCTGGAAAAAATGTTGATTACTTAATTGCTATCGACCAAATTGAAAAAGTGATGAGTGATTTGTATTTAGGAATAAGCACGTGTCCCTATATACTCAAATCAAAAACAAGCGATGTTCTGTAAAGACGGATCTTTATCAAATTAGTCTAGACTTATAAAAAATCATAAACGTGTTTTGAGAGATCGAGATTATGATAGTTGATAAATGCATTGAGTCAAATGATATATATGTATGTACTAAAAGAAGAAGAACTTAATGAAGAAACAGCATAAAATATCAAAAGGTAAAAAAACACGAATCACGTGATATCAGCCTTCGAAACCGATAGATATACAATTAATCGACTAGAACAAGTTCAAACGCTGAAAAAC
>SBGC01000100.1 GCA_006226985.1 Bacillota bacterium
TTTGGCATAGTGCAAGGCATACCTGGACCGATGTTTAGCTTTAGTGCGTATGCAGGTGGTTTAGCTGCTCAAACTGAAGGTGCATTTATTCAAGTTCTAGGAGCACTTGCATCAGCAATAGGTATTTTCTTACCTGGGACATTGCTTATTTTCTTTGTTTACCCAGTGTGGGAAAACTTAAAGAAAATTAAAGGGATTAAGATATCATTAACTGGTATCACTGCAGTTGCTGCAGGTTTGATTACAACAGCGGCAGTTGTTTTAATGAATTCAAATGGATTTAGTTTGGAGAATGTAGTTGTATTATTAGTGACAATAGTATTGTTATTAACAAAGAAAATACCAGCACCGATTATCGTAGTACTGGCAATTATATTTGGGTTTATTATATAATAAAAACCGCTCAATCGAGCGGTTTTAAATTTATAACGCATAATAATAAATCATAAATAACACTAACACATGAAGTGGATAATATACATAAAACAACCACTTTATATCCCAACCTTTTTTACCATTATATCTAAAGATCAGTGGTAACGATAACACGGCAAACACTTGCCATGGTGAGCCACCAATAAAGCTTACACCTGAAAATATTTGTGGTAATGAAGTATAGATTAATGATAATGTGACAAAGAGAGACATTCTCACTTGATTGTCTTTGACTAATCCAAATAACATGATAAGTCCAAATCCATAATAACCATAAGGTAGGAAAACAGATAGAAGAGCT
Source organism: Bacillota bacterium (assembly GCA_006226985.1). GTDB lineage: Bacteria > Bacillota_I > Bacilli_A > Acholeplasmatales > Acholeplasmataceae > Peloplasma. Next base: position 737 of record SBGC01000100.1, read on the forward strand.
GCTGGTATCACTAAATATCTAACATTTCTCTTTTCATGAGTGACCAAATATAAACCTACAAGACCTAAAGCAAGTGAAAACATAATATTCATTCTTGCTACATTATTTGGAAAGAACGGTATAACTGATAAGTTATAACCATAGAACTGATAAATCAGTAAAACCATGACTTCAAAGACAGCACCTAAAATGAGCAACCTCTTTAAATATCCCCAAATATTTTTTGTATGATGAAATCCTTCTGCAATCATAAATGCAAAAATGGGGAAAGCCAACCTTCCAACGACTCTTAAAACAAGATATATCACGGTATCATTTGCGAGTAGAAAGAATGCAAAATGATCAATCGTCATCGTTATGAGCGCTATCCACTTTAATATGCTACGGTTCATAGATTACCTTACTTTACAATATATTTTTGATAGAGAATGGTTTGATCAGGTGTAAGAATTACTTTAACTAACGTTCCATCATTTTCATACTTTGTTTCAAGGACTGTATTATTTTCTTTCAATCTGTTATAGACTTGTCCTTGATCAAAAGGAATAAGTAAGACTTGAATTCTATTCTTCTTATATAAGTGACCATAAATAGCATCGACTAAAACATCAATGTTTTCTTTTGTTCTGTTACTTACAAAGATAAAGTCTTCATGAATATTGGGAGTCGTTAATGCGATTTCCTTTTTTGTTAACACTAATAATCTTTCAATACTATCTGCATTTAATGATTTCAAAACAGCTTTTGTTGTATCGATCTGTAGTTGATTAAAATATGCACCATCAACAACATGTAACAACAAATCAGCTGAAATAACATCACTTAACGTTGTTTCAAAGGATCTCACGAGTTCATGTGGTAACTTATTAACAAATCCAACAGTATCAATTAAAATAAATGGTGGATAATTAGGTTTTTGTAATCTCTTCGCTTTTGTATCAAGTGTTGCAAACAGCATATCCTTTTCTAATACAGGTTCTGAGTCATGATGTAAGTAGCTAGATAGTGAATTCATCAGTGATGATTTACCAGCATTTGTATATCCCACCAAAGCAACTACAGGTAATTGATTTTTAATCCTTTGTTTGCGTGAAATATCTTTTTCTGCTCTTATTTTTTCTAACTCAGCCTTAATAATTGTTATCTCATGACTTAAACGTCTACGATCTAACTCTAGTTTTGTTTCACCAGGACCTTTTGCATTAAATGAACCCCCACCTTGACGTGATAAGGAATTACCCATACCAACAAGTCTAGGAAGAAGATACATCTTTTGAGCTAAAGATACTTCTAAAACAGCTTCTCTACTTTGTGCACGTTCAGCAAAAATTGATAAAATTAAAAAACTTCGATCAATGACTTGAACGTCCAATTCTTTTTCTAGATTTTTGATTTGTGCTGGTGATAATGTATCGTCAAAAATGACGATATCTACGTCCAGCACTTCAATCATCTTTTTAATTTCTAATACTTTCCCACTTCCAATATAAAATCTTGGTGAGATTGCCTTTGCATTTTGAACAACTTTATCTTTTGTTTGAATATTTAAAGCTAAAGCTAAGTGTTCTAATTCGTTTAATGAATTTATTGTTTCTTCTGTGGTTTCAATGTAACTTAAACCAACTAATATTGCTTGATCCATATGTACCCTTTCATTTCTCATCATCATGAGTCACACATAAGTGCGTATATCATCAACACGCATAGTTATTGATTTCTAGATGTCTAATTTGACTGATTGAAAATCCAAGGCAACCAAAAATTTGTTAAGATTTAGATATGCCAAGGAAAGTTTGTAAGATTTTTTATAATATACATGATGAAACCTCCTCGTCTATAAAAACGTAGATAGCCATGCATCTATGCCTGACGTACTACCATTTCTATTATAAAGGAAACCATTCACTATCACAACAAAAGGATGATAAATAGGTATTTATCCGTGATAAAAACAAACAAGACATTCATTAAATTAATGAATATGTTATGATATAATAAGATTAGTCAAAAAGGAGCTGGGTTCAATGTTATTTGGTTCTATACCGATTTGGAAATTAATCGTTGATTTGTATATCGTTTGGGTATTCGTTTTTTTCATTGTACAGTTTATTGTTACAAATAAAAGGTTACTATCCATTACGATTTCATTTATCTTTATTTATCTTGTTGCATATTTTGCGAATTACTATGATTTACTCGTAAGTACACCCATCTTATCCTATCTTGCAGAATGGCTCCCATTCTTAGTGGTTGTCGTCATGGCTCCTGACTTAAGACGATCATTAGAAATTGTATGGAAAGCTGATGCGAGAAGAGAAACGCTTGTTATGGGTAGTGAAAAGACTAAACAAAACATCGTCGATGCAGCTATGTATTTATCCAGTCAATCCATTGGTGCTTTAATGACCATTGAAAAGCATAATACGCTTGATCAATATTCAGAAAGAGCGATTCAAATGGATAGTGAAGTTTCAAAAGAAATTTTGATTAATATCTTTACACCAAATACACCACTTCATGATGGCGCAGTCATCATTCGTGGTGACCGTATTTTATGTGCTGGCGCATATTTCGTTTTATCTGATAATCAAAACTTCGATAAAACGATGGGCTCAAGACACCGTGCTGGTCTAGGAATTAGTGAAATAACAGACTCGTTAACCATTATCGTTTCTGAAGAAACAGGTAGTGTTTCGATTGCTGTTGAAGGTATTATGTTAAAGATTAATGATCGCGACAAGTTGATGGAATACATCAATATGTTTATGAAGTAGGTGGAACCATGTTAAAGAAAATACTATTGTTATTTGTTCAACCTCTTAAATTTTTTGCAAGTCGTAATTTTGCTGAAAAAACAGCAATCTATTTTAGCAAGCACCGTTATATGATTTATGTGTTATCGTTTGCGATTACACTATTCATGATTTTTCTTGCGTATATCCTACCCAATCTATAAAGTGGTGATGACATGTTACAACATCCAATTTATCCTTTAATCATTTCTGTTTTTGCTTTGTTCATTATTGTGATTCAAAGCATACAAACAGAGAAAGTTCTAAAAACAAGACTCGTTCTAGCTTTTTTCAACATAGCCATCGCTGTGATGGTTTTTGTTATATATAATCGTTTTATCCTAGGTAAAGAGTTATATGAACAAATTTATATTGGCTTTAATTTCTATGTTTATGGTCTCTTTTTACTTATTTTATATTCATCATTTAAGACATCGACACTTAAAGCCAATCATTATCAGCTCTTTGTTAAATCGATTAAAAATAGTAAGTGGAATGCTTATTATGTCGTTGATGCGAAAGAAAGAATTCGGGATATTTCATCTTCACTCCTTGCAGAATTAAATGTTGAAAAAGATGAAATTATTGGAAAAAAGTTATTTACAATTTTGAATAAATCAATTCGTTTTACACGCATGAATGGACAAGACATTAATAACCGCCAACTTGAATCGTATTATTTAAGATATAAAGAAGATGCGAAACCTGGAGATAGTGAAGTTCAAGAATTATCATTTATGAACTTCGTTGGAAATCCGATTATTCTACATATGGTGATGCAACCAGTCTTTGCCTTAGGTAGATATAAGGGTAGAATTTGTGTCGGCGAAAAGAAGACTGATTTTGATTTACTTGCTGTTGAAAAAGAATTAAATGAACGATCAAGTGAACTAGAAAGTATCAGACATAAATTTATAGCAACCCTTGAAATTAGTGAAGAAGGATTGTTCTTTATTGATTTAGATGAAAGAACCATATGGGCATCGGATACACTTGTACATACGTTAAATCTACCAAGTAACAGTATGGACTTAGTGGATTTTAGAAGACTTATTGAAGCAGAAGACTTAAAGAAGTATTTAGCCTTATTAGGCGATTTAACAATTAATAAGAAATCATATACAACAACATATCGCATTCAAGTGAATGGTCGCTATATATGGTTTAAAGAAAAAGGCAAAAGACTTTTTGAAGATCAACATAGCGCAGTAATCATGGGAACATTAAACCCAATGAAGACAAAACATTATCTATCAAGTAATATCGATGAACTCGATGGGCTTAAAGATCATAATGATATGCTCGTTCATATGAATAAACTCTTTAGAGAAAATAGATATTATGAATTCATGATTATTCGACTAAAGAATATGCCAAAGATTAATGAAACACATGGTCGAGAAGTTGGTAATATGCTCATGGCTGAGTATATTAAAAAATTGAAGAACTCATTTGTTTCTGAGTCTGGAGATGTTTTTAGAATCTCAGGTATTGAATTTGGTGTGATCGTCACTGATGCGAGAAAAATGGATTTACTCGCCAACGGTATTAAATCAAATAAGACATTCTTAAATCTTACGATGCAATACGGTTCAATTTCTGTCGAACTAGAAGTGTTTGCAGGTATTGCTATTTCAGCAAGTGATGCCAATGATGAACATCAACTTTATCAAGCAGCTCTTCAAGCATTAAAGATTGCTGAAAATCCTAATTTCACATCACATTGCTGTTTCTATAAGGATATTGTTTCATGACCAAAAAGGATATAAGAAATGAAATGATTCGCATGAGAAACGACATGGATAAAGATGTCATCAATCAACAAAGAATAAATATCATAAACAAGATTAAAAACGATGTTGATTATCAGATGTCAAACATGATAGCTATCTTTCACCCTATGGGAAACGAAGTCGACCTTCTCCCACTCATGAAAGATAAGCATAAAAAATTCTGCTTCCCAAAAGTTGAGGGTGAGCATATCCACTTCTATGC
>SBGC01000072.1 GCA_006226985.1 Bacillota bacterium
TGCATTATAATAAGATAAAAGGGTTCATCAAAAAGGAAGTTATCATGAAAATCGATTATCAATCACCGATTATTGGTAAGCATCTTGATATATCATACGCACCTGACGATACATTTTCTCGGGGTATGTTAGGTGTTGGTTTTGTTATCTTTCCCGAAGATGACCATATTTTTTCACCTATTGATGGGATAATTTCACTTGTTTTTCCAACGAAACACGCGATTGCAATCAAACATGTATCAGGAATTAATATATTAATCCATGTTGGTTTTGGAACTGTCGATTTAAAAGGTGAAGGTATTAATCTATGTGTTAAGCTTCATGATGAAGTGAAACAAGGAGATTTACTCATCCAATTTGATCGACCATTTTTAGAAAAAAATGCCATATCAACAGCAACACCTGTCGTGTTTCTTCAAAAAGAAAAATTAGAAGTTATTCATGAAAAAGTAATCGATCAAAAAATTATGCTTGAACTAGACATCACTTAAGGACGTGAACATATATGATTAAAGGTATTCCTGTATCTGAAGGTTACGCGATTGGTAGTGTATATCAATGGCATGAAACAACACTTGACACAAGTAAGAAAAAAATAAGCAATCTCAAAGCTGAGATTGATTTTTTACATGAAACCATTGAAAAAACAAAGGCACAATTAGATGTTTTAATGAAAAAATCAAAAGACATTTATGGTGAAGAAACATCTAAGATTTTTGAAGCTCATTTATTGATTGTACAAGATCCTGAAATGATCAAAAACATAGAAACAAAAATTAATGAAGAATCGTGCAATATGTTGTATGCTTTAAAAACAGTTACAGACGATTATATCCATGTCTTTGAAAATCTTGATGATGATTATTTAAAAGAACGTGCACTCGATATTATTGATGTCAGAAATCGAATGATTCGTAATGCACTCAATTTATCACCTGATGAAATGGTGTTACCAAAAAAAGAAATGATCTTAGTTGCTTATGAACTTACGCCTTCTCAAATCGCATCACTCGACTTAAATTATGTCAAAGGTTTCATAACTGAAACTGGTGGAAAAACCTCTCATAGCGCGATTATGTCAAAGCTTGTTGGCTTACCTGCTATTATGGGTTTTGATAATGCGTTTAAGATTCTTAAGCAAAATAAAGAAATTATTATGGATGCATTCACCGGTGAAATCATCATCGATTATAATTCGGAGACTTATCATACATATCTTTATAAACGCGATCAATATTTATCTTATAAAGATTCACTCAAACGCTTAATTAAAGAACCCACAAGATCGCAAGATGGTAAAACGTATATTCTTTCTGGACAGATTGGTTCCTCAAAAGATGTATCACAAGTTATTGAAAATGGTGCAGATGGTATTGGACTATTTCGAACTGAATTTTTGTTTATCAATCGACTCACACCTCCATCTGAGGAAGATCAATTTATAGAATATAAATCGATTTTAGAGATGATGAAAGATAAACCTGTCGTCATTCGAACCATCGATTTAGGTGGCGACAAGCAAACGCCTTATTTGCATATCAAATCTGATTTAAATCCATCTTTAGGTATTCGTGCTATCAGATTATCGATTTATCACCAAGATGTCATCTACAAGCAATTAAGAGCACTTATAAGGGCTAGTATCTATGGAAACTTAAGTGTGATGTTTCCGATGGTAGCATCCTTAGAAGACATTATGATGGTTAAACAATGGATTACAGATATAAAAGTTGAGTTTGATGCATTAGGCATTCCTTATAAAAATTTCCCAATTGGAATCATGATTGAAATTCCTTCAGCAGCATTGATGGCAGATGAATTTGCAAAACATGTTGATTTCTTCTCGATTGGAACAAATGATTTAATTCAATATACATTTGCTGCAGATCGAACAAGTGAAGATTTAGATTATTTATATCGTCCTTTTAGTCCAGCTATATTAAGACTTATTCATATGGCTGTTAAAGCAGCGAAAGATAATCATATTCATATTTCTGTTTGTGGTGAGATGGCATCTGATCAATTAGCTTTACCACTTCTTCTTGGTATGGGTGTTGATGAGCTTTCCATGTCTCCATCTCAAATATTAAAGTCAAAGGACTTTGTTTTAAATCATCATCATAGTGTCTTTGAGTATGCTGCAGACTATGTCATGAAACTAACAACAGAAAAAGAGATCTTAAAATTCTTAAAGGATAATTTTCAAAAATAAAAAGCACTGAAGTGCTTTTTTTTATGTGTAATCATGGATTTGTGGTTGTATATAGTTTATGTCTTTCATGACGTGAAGATATCGGTAGATGAGGATTATCATGATCAATCCATAAAGTAATATAAAAATCGGATAAAATGAAATACTCACTTGATCAAAGAATAATCCAGCAAGTGGAGTTAAGAGTCCAAAGCCCATATAACCAATAACCATTTGCATACTAATGATTTTACTCATTTTCTTCTTTTCAAAATAAAAACTATTGATAAACATCATATTCGGATAAATTGGTCCAGATCCTAAACCTAAGATAAAGACTATAGTCGCATACACCCATAATGATTCAACATTGATAAACATAAGCATACCAGCAGAAATGATGAGTATGCTTCCTATTTTTATCAGTGTTTGTGGTTTCAATCGATAAGATAGAATGCCGCTAAGTAAACGACCGATGGTTAGTGCTAAATAATACGAGGTAGTAAATAGTGCAGCAGTCGCATAGGATGTTTCCTTTATAATATAAAAATAGCTTGCAACCCAAACACCAGATAATGATTCAATATGCACATAGATTAAGAAGATAAAAACAGAAAGTAATGAACCTTTTGTTTGAATCATCTCTTTTAGCGTTATATGAGCATGTTCTTCACTACGGTTTTCTTTTGATTCTTTTTTCCATAATGGAAATGATATCAACATCAATAATGCAATGCCTAAAAGGATGGATCCAACAGTGATGTAACCGATGCGCCAACTTGTGTTATCCATGGTATACGCCATAATGGTTGGACCTACAGTTACGCCAATGCCATAAAATGAATGAAGATAGCTCATATGTCTTGCTTTATAATTTGATGCTAAATAATGATTGAGTGAAACATCAATAGCACCTGCACCCATACCAAGTGGTAATGCAAAGAAAAGCATGTGATAAAAAGATGTGACTTGACTCATGATAATGAGAGCAATTCCTGTTAAAAATACACTAACAAAAGTGATTCTTTTTGTTTCAAAAAGCCTGAGTAATCGTGGTGCATTATAGGTTGAAATAATGGACATTAAATAGACAATAAACGTCATGATACCTAATGTACCAAGAGATACTTTGAGATCTGAACGAATATTATTCCATGCAGAACCTAAAAGTGCATCAGGTAAACCCAACGCAATAAAACTGATGTAGATGACCATTAATAATAATATCGCCTTTTTCTTCATGTCTCACCTATTAATAATACACATATTATAGCATGAAAAAAGCAGTTGAGTGAAACCTCAACTGCCCATAAATTAAGATTTGTTTTTACCGTTTTTAACGAAACCTTTTTTGAAATAATCTTTGACACGCTTCATAAATTTCGTTTGATCATAAGATAGGATTGCTACACGATAAACAGGTGTAACAACATATAACATAAGGACTAAGAAGATGAGAACAATGACTAAAGCAATGAGTGCTTCACCTACAGACATAATGCCTGAAGCAAGTGCTACTGGTGCAACGATTGGCGTAAATATAGGAATAAATGCCATGACTTTCATGAATCCATAACCACCTGCAAGTGGTGCAAATATACCAATATAGAAACCAGCAACTAACGTAATCATGAGTGGTGATTGGAATTGTTGATAATCTTCTTGTGTCACAGCCATGGATGCAAATAATGCAGCAACCACTAAATAAACGAGTGTACCAACAACCATAAACAATAATGAAATGATAAGTACAACAGGCCAATTAGGCATAATTTCAGCTAAATACTCTAATAATGAAGATTCTCCAGCTGGTAAGTTAACACCGCTCATGTTGGAGGTTGCTCCTCCAATAAGAGTTCCTATGACTCCATAAAGAATGACTAAACCACCTTGAATTGCAACAAAGAAAATACTTGAGATAATCTTTGATAAGAAATGAATATTTGCAGGAACACTTGCTATAATTGTTTCAATTGCTTTTGTTGATTTTTCTTCGATAATATCAACACCAATAAATTGTGTGGCAAGTGTAATTAAAATAAACATTGGTAATACTAGCATTGAAGAGATACTGCTTAAGCCCATTTGTTCTTCTGGAGACTCAAAATCAGGATCAACAACTGGATTTGCAAATTGTGGAGGTATATAGTTATCGATTTGATAACTTATGAGTACATATTGAATTACAGAGAAAATGGATTGTGCTTGCATAGGATCTTTCACATAAGAAGCTATTTGTGTATTTTCAACAGTTCCAGTTAAGTGAATGACAAGATCCATATCCTTACTTTCCCATAAATCTTCTTCTGTAAAATCAGCAAAATCAAGAGCAGTGAAGTTGTATAGAACTGTACCATCTTGTGGATTTAATAAAGCACTTAAATCTGCTAGAAGATTGGGTTCACCAATCTCATTAATAACATATACTTCAAGAGGTTTAATCTCTTCATCTTTAGAAAATAAACTAATAATCGTTGGTAGATTGATTATTGCGATTGTTAAAATAGCAATCACAATGTTGGCGATTAAAAATGCTTTTCTACCTACACGTTTCTTTAATCCATATTTAATTAAAAATTTTAGTTTTTTCATACGCGTTGACCTACTTTCGCAATGAAAATCTCAGATAATGATGCTTGTTCAACATCATATTTCGTAACATTTTTGCATGTCTTTATATAATCGAAGACTTTTTCTGCAACCTGATCATTTTCAATTTTAGCAATGATTTGATTTGTATTTTCAATGACTTGATAAACACCAGGTATCGCTTTAAGTTGATCAATATCAATATCACCAATGATTTTAATATTTTGTTTCTTAAAATCTTTTTTAACTTGATCAATTCTTCCTTCAATAATGACTTTACCTTTTTCTAATACAATTAATTCTTCACAAAACGATTCAACATGATCGAGTTGATGCGATGAGAAAATAATCATCGAACCTTGCTTTTGAAAATCTCTAATCACTGAAACAAATAGTTCTGTATTAATAGGATCTAATCCGCTAAACGGTTCATCTAAAACAAGTAGTTTTGGATTGTTAATAATCGCTGATATGAACTGGATTTTTTGTTGATTACCTTTTGAAAGTTCTTTAATTTTTTTGTTTTTGTATTCAGGAATACCAAAACGATCTAGCCAATAATCAAGTCTTTCTAAAATGAGCTTGGGTGTTAAATCTTTTAGCTGACCAAAATAGAGCATGAGTTCTTTGACAGTAATCTTCGTAAGCAGAGACCGTTCTTCAATCATATAGCCAATTTCATTGACATTATGATATCCAACTTTTTCTCCGTTATAGAGTACTTCTCCCTCTGTTGGATCAAG
>SBGC01000011.1 GCA_006226985.1 Bacillota bacterium
TTTAGCAACTAATACATTTCTTTTCTTTCCCTTGATAATGAATTGACCTGTTTCTGGATTGGTTGTGACGATTAAATCGACATTGAGTTCATGAGATAATTCATATTCATCACCTTCAATATCACAACAAATATTTAATCTTAAATCATTTATTCTAACAAATTCTTCTAAAATATCATAGATTTCACCCTCTAGTTTTTCATCAGGCGCGATAAATCCGTGATGGACTTTATCTAAAACGATGAATTCTCTTTGTCTAGAAATTGATATAACATAAATGAGAGGAATAATAGCACTACCTATGGCGACTTCAGCAATAGCAACATCAGGTGCTTTATTAATGGTATAAAGTGTTGCTGCAACTAAAGAAAAGGCAGATATTAAAATGATAATTGTAAAATTACGTTCATGTAAAACGATTGATATGGCAATAATGATTAATAAAACTTGTAAGATATAGGGTAACCAATCTTGCATATTATTTCTCCTTCAAGTTAATGGGTATACCCATCAAGTAAGCTGAACGTATATTGACATGTGAACTAATCGGATTTGTGATCAAAAGAAACAGAAGTAAGACGATCAAACGAATGATAAAGTTAAATGAATCTGCAACAAGCATCAGCCCAATTAAAACAAGTAAACTTGCAACTGTATCAATCGTTGTGGCAGCAAGAATTCTTGCATACATGTTTTTGAGTCTAAAGATGGTAATCATTCCGAAGAGAATAAAAAACCATGATAGTGCGAGAATGATATATGTTATATAAATCATTTTTCTCTACCTCCTGTCATAATAAACTTAGAAAGGAGTGTCATGGTTAAAAATCCGATAATTCCGTAAGATATAGCTATATCCAAAAGGATTAAATTTTTTAAATATAAAGCATAAACTGCAATAAATAAAACAACCTTTGCTGATATCAAGTTTAGCATCAAAATACGATCCCATAATGTAGGACCTTTGAGCATTCTTATAAATGATGCAATAATCGCAATGACTAAAAGAAGAAGCGTAAAAAGTAAGAATTGGTTAAGCATGTTTTTTACCTTCTTTCTCCTTAAGTAGCCATTCAAATTTATCGCGAATTGGTTTTTCAAGTTCTTTTTGATCGGTACCAGGTTTTGCAAGTGTCATAACCAAAATAGAACGACCTATAATATCTACACTAATCGTACCTGGTGTTAATGTAATCGAGTTTGCAACAATACCTATTTGAACAGGATCGAGTAAATCGAGTTCAATCTTGAATAAAATAGGTTCATATTTTCCGGATATAACAGCTTTAATATAATGCAGTGTGGATTTAAAAATCTCTATGAATAGAACAAACAAATATATAATGATACGATGAATTTTAATACCATGATAAATGAATCCTTTGGTATCGTACAAAACACCTTTACTAGCAACTGTTACTAAAATAGCGGTTAAAAAGCCAAAAATAATCGTTTCTACTCGAAAGTTCCAGTTAATGACAAACCAAAAAACCAAAATGACTATAAATAGTTTATATCTCTTTTTAATAAAGGTCATACGAACCTCCAACAAAATTGTTATTGATATTTTATCATGAAATGATATGAATTTAAAAGCAATATTAAAGATTCGAAGTTCAAAATAAAAAATATGTTCATTATCTTACAATTTTAGTCGTTCTCTGGCTTGATATAAAAGCGCTTTCATGATACAATGATTTTGAATATGAATTACCCGTTTCAATGTTATTTTTTTTGTCATGAAATAGCAAAATAGATTTTTAAAAACAATGAAAAGGATGTAACTTATGAATGATTTTGTCATTGAATTAAACCATTCATCAAATCCAAACCGACTTAAAAAACTCTATGAAAGGAAATGAGTTATTTTTTATGTTATGTAAACAAAAACCAATCGCTGTACCAAACATTTTATTACCGAATGACCATATTGATTTATCTAAATGGGCTGTTGTAGCATGTGATCAATTCACAAGTCAACCACAGTATTGGAAAAGTTTGAAAGAATTCATCGGAGATGAGCCATCAACTTACAACATGATTTTACCAGAAGTGTATTTAGAAAAAATGAAAGATGAAACCATATTGAGTATTAATCAATGCATGGAAGATTATTTAAAAAGAGATGTCTTGAAATCAATCGGTGAGTCATTCATTCTCATCGAGAGAACGACATCCAACAAAACCAGATTGGGCTTGCTTATAAATATTGATTTAGAATGTTACGATTATAAAGAAGGATCTAAGCCACTAATTCGAACAACAGAGAAAACGATTATTTCACGTATACCACCAAGGGTGAAGATCAGAAAAAATGCACCACTGGAGTTTTCACATGTTATGTTACTTGTTGATGATCCAGAAAAATCAATCATTGAAAAACTATATGAAAAAAGAACATCCTATAAAAAAGTATACGATTTTGAATTAAACATGATGGGTGGACATTTAAAAGGATATCAAATAAAAGATACAGAACCAATTATCCATCAATTTTATGAGATAATAAAAAATCAAGAAGATCCTATTATGTTTATCGCTGGTGATGGAAATCACAGTTTAGCTACTGCTAAAGCCCACTGGGAAGAAACTAAGAAGAAACTCACAGAGCAAGAGATTGAAAATCATCCTGCGAGATTTACATTAGTTGAAATCGTCAATATTTATGATGATGGACTCGATTTTGAAGGTATTCATCGCGTATTATTTAATACATCACCTGATTTTTTAACAGGATTATTTCATCACATTGATAAAGATGTTCAGTCATGGGTTTATCAAAGTGAAACAGACAAAATTCCTTTTTATATGCCAGAAAGCACAGCATTGGCATATGAACAAATCCAAACCTACATTGATGATTACATCAAAAATAATCCTGAGGTGACCATTGATTTCATCCATGGCGATGATGAACTGATTGAAGTATGTAACAATCATCCACATAGTATTGGTATTCGGATGCCAGCACTCGATCGTAAAGATTTATTCCCATTCATTAAAATGGGTAAAGTATTACCAAGAAAATCATTTTCAATGGGTTGTGCAACAGCAAAAAGATATTATTTGGAAAGTCAATTAATCAAATAAAAAAATACGAAGGGAGATTTAAAAATGAAACGGATTTATAATTTTTCGGCAGGACCAGCGATTTTGCCAGAAGAGGTATTAAAAGAAGCAGCTAACGAAATGCTTGATTATAAAGATTCAGGTATGTCAGTCATGGAGATGAGTCATCGTTCGAAGATCTTTCAACAAATCATTGATGAAGCTGAACAAGATTTAAGAAAACTCATGCATATTCCTGATAATTATAAAGTGCTCTTTTTACAAGGAGGAGCTACTTTACAATTTTCAATGATTCCGATGAATTTAGTAAAAAATGGAGTTGCAGATTATATTATCACAGGTCATTGGGCAAAGAAAGCAGCTGAAGAAGCAAGCAAATATTTAAAAGTAAATGAGATTGCATCATCAGAAGACAAGGTGTTTTCGTATATTCCTGATGTTAAAAATTTAAATATTTCTAATGACGCAGACTATGTTTTCATGTGTGATAATAACACGATATATGGTACGAAATACCATGAATTACCAGACACAAAAGGGAAAATATTAATATCAGATGCATCGTCATGTATTTTATCTGAACCTGTTGATGTGTCAAAATATGGCATGATTTTTGCAGGCGCACAAAAAAATGTTGGTCCAGCAGGAACAGTCATTGTCATCATTAGAGAAGACTTAATCCGTAAGGATATCGATCCTAAAACACCACTGATGTTGAGATATGATATTCACGCTGAAAATGGTTCGATGTATAATACACCACCAACTTATGGTATTTATCTATGTGGTAAAGTTTTCAAATGGTTACTTAATATGGGTGGTCTTGAAGCTATTCATAAGAAGAACGTTGAAAAAGCGAATCTTTTATATGACTATTTAGATCATAGTAAAATGTTTTCAGGAACTGTTGATAAGAAATCACGATCATTGATGAATGTATGTTTTCGATCAATATCAGCAGAACTCGATGAGAAATTTATCAAAGAAGCTAAACAACAAGGATTTGATAATCTTAAAGGACATCGTACGACTGGTGGCATGAGAGCTTCCATTTATAATGCTATGCCTATGGCTGGCGTCGTGGCACTTGTTGACTTCATGAAGCAATTTGAAAAAAATCATTCGCACTAGGAGGACACAATGCACAGAATACATTGTTTAAATTCAATATCTAAAGTTGGACTAAATACACTGCATAAACCTTATGAATTAACAGATCATATCCATGAAGCAAGTGCGATATTAGTACGCAGTGCTCAGATGCATGAACTAAATTTGCCAAAAAGTGTTTTAGCTGTTGCAAGAGCAGGTGCAGGTGTTAATAATATACCTTTAGAGAAATATGCAAATGAAGGTGTTGTTTGTTTTAACACACCGGGTGCTAATGCTAATGCGGTAAAAGAACTCATCATTTGTGGCATGCTTCTTGCTTCACGTGATGTTTATGGTGGAATAGCATGGATTCGTGATCATAAAGATGATCAAGAGATTGGAAAAACTGTCGAAAAAATTAAAACGCAATTTGGTGGTACTGAAATTCTTGGAAAAACGATCGGTATCATTGGTTTAGGAGCTATCGGTGTTGAACTTGCTAAATCGTGTCATGCATTAGGTATGAAAGTTGTTGGACACGATCGATACTTAGATCCTATACGTAAAGCTGATTTACCTAGTGATACGATTCTATGTGATACTAAAGAAGAATTATTTCCATTATGTGATTTTATAAGTATCAATGTCCCTTTATTAAGCGAAACAAAAGGTATGCTTAATGAATCTGCTTTTAACATGATGAGAGATGGTGTCATCATTTTAAATTTTGCAAGAGATGCCTTAGTCAATGATGCTGATTTAGAAAAAGCGATTGCTTCACATAAAGTTAGAAAATATGTCACCGATTTTCCAAATCAAAAAACAGTTAATATGGAAGGAGTCATAGCGATTCCTCATCTTGGAGCATCTACAGAAGAAGCTGAAGACAATTGTGCCATCATGGCGATCGATCAGTTAAAAAAATACATTGAAACTGGTTCAATCATTAATTCTGTTAACTATCCCAATTTACATGTAAAAAGAGAACTTAGACACATCCGTTTGCAAATACTCTTTAAATCAGAAGAAGATCATGCAGACGCCATGATTAAACAGATTAAAGCAGTTGCAGTCAATTTATCAAACATTGAATTTGCATATAAACATACATTTGGTTATGCTATTGTCGATTTTGATGAGTCCATTAATGATCATATTATCGAAAAACTCATGCTCATAAATGGTGTAATAAGAGTTATTAAAATTCAAATATAAGGGTTGATTTCAACCCTTTTTGCTTTAAAAATCCGAGTATTGATTGCTTTAATTTAAATATTTCTATATAATGCAAATAAAGA
>SBGC01000117.1 GCA_006226985.1 Bacillota bacterium
GCAAATGGTACAAAAATGCCAAAAGTTGGATTTGGAACATGGCAGATTCCAAATGGAGAGCCAGCCTATAACTCCGTCACTATGGCTTTAAAACATGGCTATCGTCATATCGATACAGCAGCAGCTTATCGTAATGAAGAAAGTGTTGGTAAAGCAATTAACGATTCAAAGATTAAAAGAGAAGACATCTTTGTAACAACAAAACTTGAATCCCATATTAAGACATATGAAGGTGCTTTAGCAGCTTTTGAAAAATCACTAAAAGAACTTAATATGGACTATGTTGATCTTTATATCATTCATGCACCATGGCCATGGAGCGAAATGGGTAAAGATTGCAGTGAAGGTAATGTCTTAGCCTATAAAGCACTCGAAAAGATTTATAAAGAAGGTAAGGCAAAAGCAATTGGTGTTTCAAACTTCTCAGTGAAAGATTTGGAAAACATTATTAAACATTGTGAAATCGTTCCTCATGTCAATCAAATTTCATATTTCATTGGTAATAACCAAAAAGAAGTAGATGATTTCTGCAAGAAACACAATATCTTAGTTGAAGCTTATTCACCACTAGCTATTGGATATGCATTATCCAATGAAGTTATTAAGAATATGGCTACTAAATATCAACAAACGCCAGCTCAAGTATGTATTAGATATTGTATTCAAAAAGGTACAGCACCACTTCCTAAGTCAACACATGAATCAAGAATTATTGAGAATTCACATTTAGAATTTGAAATATCTCAAGCTGATATGGATATTTTGGATGCGATTAAAGAAGATCCAAGAAAATGGAACTAAATGAAATAAGCCCAGAGATGGGCTTTTTTTATGTTTATTAACATGCTATAATAACTTTAAAGATTTTCGGTGGGAGGACTTATGAAGAAAGCAATATATCTTGTTTTTTTGTTATCATTGATAACTCTTTTATTTGCATGTAAAGACAACAAGAAAGTTGATGAGGATTTAAATTTTCATCTAATTGCAGTAAAAGATGAAAAATATGGCATCATCGATCAAGATGGTAACGAAGTTTTACCATTTGAGTACAAATCACTTTCCAATGTCTCATTAGATGGTGTTATGGTCCATGCATATTTTAACAATCTATATGAGTTATTGAATCTTGAGGGTGAGTCAATCGTATCATCATTTACTGAATTGATACCTCTTTATGACAAATCTATGGAATATTATACCCACCCTACACCTTATGCTTTTTATGGAACTAAGAGTGGAGTTGCTAGTTTATACGACTCTAAAGGTCAACATTTCATGGACATTGATTCACCTGTATATGTTCATGATCAAAGAATATTTTCGCTAAAAGGTTATTTCAATTTGAATGATGTGTCTAAAGAATTGATAGACAATTATGAAACAATTTATCAGTTCTCAGATGAAGCTTATTTCGCATTAAAAGAGTCGACTGTCTATGTTTTAAATAGTAACGGAGAAGTAGAATATGATTATCCCAATTCAACGATGAGTGTGATGCAAAATTTCATTAAAATATCAAATGTGTCACTCCTCACTTTATTCGATTATGATGGTAAAAAAATAACGAAAAATCCTAACTTAAAAAATGCATATCAAATTCAAGATACTGATTATATTCTAATTTACGAAAGAGAAAAATTTGGTGTTATTGACTTAGAGGGAAATATCATTGTACCAAGTGATTACATAGATATCGACTACAATAAGAATATGTTTAGAGCTAAGAAAGATCTTGGGTTTCAACGATATAATTTTGATTTTTATCATGAAGGTGTTATTCTGAATACATTGGATCTTTATGCATCTGGACGTTATTATGGTTATGGACATGGTTCATATGTTGCATATAATGACACTCTAGAAGGTTATTATTACTATCAAGATGATCAAATCATTGGAGGACCTTATAATACTGTTGAACCATTTAATGAAAAAGGGTTTGCGGCGATTAGAACAACTGCAGGATTAAATGGTATCATCAATGAAGAATTCGAAATCGTGGATTCAACATATCGCACCTATACACCATTTTATAATGTATTTATTGTTCAATCGAAATCAGGAGAAAACAATTATAAATGGGGTATTCTTGATGAAAATTTAGATCTTGCTGTACCTGTAAAATACGAATTACTCTTTAGCTATCTTTATCCATTTACAAATTTGATTGCTTTACTTGATGAAGAGACTGCGATAACACACTACTATGTGATTGATGATGAAGGGGAGCTTAAGTATTTATATGATCTTTCATTTGAAGATGCCATCTCATATGTCAATGAACTTGTTAATTTCTCATATGAAGACGATTATGTTGGAAATCTGATGAAAATGAAAACTCAAGATTTACCTGAAGGTTATGAAATTATCGATATTGTTGCTAAAGACTATATAATAGCAACCCTAGATGGTAAATACGGTGTTTTAAATAGTCAGTTTGAAGTTGTTATTCCCTTTGATTATGATATAATCATTGGTAATGATGGACTATTTCAGTAAACAAAAAGAGCAGGAAAATTTCCTGCTCTTACATTTTTTGTTGACATGACTCACAGTATCCGTAAACAGTCATATCGTGATGTGTAATTTTAAAATGATGGTGTTTTGCTACTTCATCTGCTATATGGTCAAGATGACAATCCATTTCATACATTTTTTGACAACCTAAACAAATCAAATAATGGTGATGATGTTTATGATTTAAATAGTAATAAGATGTGTTATTCATATTACTCTTCGTAATTAATCCTTCTTGAAAAAATGCATCCATCGTTCGATATATTGTTGATAAATTCATCGTATGATCAGGTAATTCTTCAAAAATCATTTCAGCACTTTTAGGTTGAGATGTTTTTTTTAAGAGGTTTAAAATTTCTTTCCGTTGATTTGTCATTCTCATGATATTTTTCTCCTTAAAATAGCTTTAAGCAAAATAGAAGTAAGTAAGATGATGGTATAGAGTACAACAATCGTTGAGCCAACAGGTATTTCAAGAGGGTGAGCAATAAATATACCAACAATCGTAATGACAAGTGATGATGCTAGACCAATAAGTAGTGTATTTTTAAAGCTTTTTGTCCATTGACTTGAAATAATCGAAGGAAATACAACAAGCGCTGATATTAAAAGTGTACCAATCGTTCTCACACCAATGACGATAAAGAAAGCTGTAAGTCCTGATAAAAGATAACCTAATAATTGAACCTTAACTTTCGAAAACTTTGCATAATTTTCATCATAAGTCATGAGCAGTAATTGTCGATAAAATATCATAATAAATACAGCAATCAAGACAGTTATCACAATCGATAAAATGAGTTCCATGGATGAAGCAGTAAAGATATTTCCAACGAGCATCGATTCAATGGATATGGAAAATCCAGGACTCTTTTTAACAAGGATTAAACCAATCGCAAACGAAAGACTAGAAACTAATCCAATCGCTGCATCCCCATTCATCTGTTTATGAGAAGATAAATATTTTATAAGAAGTGATGCAAGCATGACAAACGGTAAGGCTATCCATAAAGGTTCTGATGATAAAATGACACCTAAAATTATCCCAGCAAAGCTGACATGTGCTAATCCATCACTAATCATTGCTTGTTGATTTAATACAAGAAATGGTGATAGAAGTGCAGCTGATAAAGCAAGTGTGATACCAATAAATATCGCATCTCTAAAAAAATCATATTGCAATAAATTAAGCATGATGATGCCCCCTATGCTCAAATTCATGGAAAGATTCATAGGTGCCATTAAAACGAATGGTTTGATCAACATACATAATGCGACAATCTTTTTTAACTGCATCGGTCAAATCATGTGTGACATGAACGATGGTTGTTTTTTTACGTTGTTGAAGGTCGTAGAGTAATTGATAGAACTTTTCACGAAATGAAGGATCAAGTGCAGAAGTTGGTTCATCTAAAATGAGTAAATCTGGTTCAGAGATTAATGCACGAATGAGAAATACTCTTTGTTGCTGCCCACCGGATAAATACTGCATTGACTTCTTACTTAAGTGTGGAATTTCCATTTTCTCTAACCAATCGTTTATTTTCTTGCAATCTTCTTTTGAAGGAATGAGTTTTTGTTTTTCAAAGCCACTATAAATAACTTCTCGAACGGTCATGGGGAAATTTTGTTTGGTGTTGAGTTTTTGAGGGAGATAGCCCATACGATGCGAAGTCACAGTTATGTTTCCACTTGTGGGCTTTAATAAACCAACAAGGAGCTTCACTAACGTTGTTTTTCCTGAACCATTTGGTCCAACAATATGTAAAAAATCTCCTGGTTGAATTTCAAAGTTGACTTGACTTAAAACATTAAATTTACCAAATGAAACGTTGACATTTTCATATGTAATCACATTACTCATCTCCAATGACTAGCTTTAAGTTATTGATGTTTCTTAAGAATAAATCAGCATAGGACACATGATTATTAAAATCTTCTTTAGTGACATTATGATAACCATGTAGTTCAAGCATCTGAATATTATATTTTGATAGTTCATTGATGATTTTTTCTGCTGTTTTTGGATTAACAAGTTCTTCAGTAAAAATATATTGAGTTCCTGTATTTCTAACCTCATCAACAAACGAAATAAGCTCACTTGATGTTAAATCAGCATCAGGTTTAAAAGCCTCAAATAACGAAATGATATGTAAATCATAACGATTAGCAAAAGCACCTAAAGCGTTATGCCCAGCAAAGTAAATGGGTTTACTTTCGAGATCAATGGATTCAAAGAATTCTTCGAGTTCATGATGGAGTTCTTCAATCTCTTGTTTATAAGCATTTGCGTTTTCTGTATAGAATGTTGAATTATCTGGATCGATTTCGATAATCTTCTCCAAAATAGCATCAATGAGTTGTAAAACAGTTGTAGGGTCAGTCCAATAATGAACGTCATCTGCATGATCATGTTCATTTTCCTCGTGAACTTCAAGTTGATTCATGAAACCAAAAACTTCATCATGATGATCTTCATGTTCTGCTAAAACAAACGTTTTAGATAAATCTAAGACAATCGTACCATCACCACCTATGGTGAGTGGATCAACCCATGTATTTAATTCTACACTCGTAAAAATGAATAGTTTCGAATTTTTAATAGCAACCATATCTTTACTGGTCACATCATAATCATGGATTTCAGCTCCTGGTGGAATTAGTAAACTTACAGTCATTTTATCCTGCACGATTTGTTTTGCAAAATCATATTGCGGATACATGGTTGTTATAATATCTGCACTTTTTTCTTCCGTACATCCTACCAAGAGATAAAGCATGGGTAAGATAAATAGTAAACCGAATAATTTTTTCATGTCAAACTCCTTATTGCGAATTATTTGCATAAACAGTAT